>NZ_BAAAVI010000012.1:51415-155401 GCF_039534445.1 Streptosporangium fragile
CTCCCCGGCCGCGCCTCCTGAGAGCGCCGGGATCACCCCGGACCGCTCCCCGGCCGCGCCTCCTGAGAGCGCCGGGATCACCCCGGACCGCTCCCCGGCCGGCCCCCGTCTCGCGGGGCCCTGCCGGAAGGCCCGGCGCCCGTGCCCACCGGGACCCGCCGAAGGTTCGGAACCGGGCGGCGCGGGTCACGGCACTCCGGGCACCGCCCGCGACGGCGCCGTCCGGCGGCGGCGCCGCGCAGGAGGCGCCGTCACAAGGTACGCCGTCACGCGCGGGGACGGCGGGCTCAGATACGGCAGGCGAAGATCTCGGTCACCAGGATGGCCTTGGCACCGAGCTCCCAGAGCTGGTCCATGACCTGCTGGTGGCCCTTGCGCGGGACCATGGCCCGCACCGCGACCCAGCCCTCCCGGTGCAGCGGGGAGACCGTGGGGCCCTCCATGCCGGGGGTGAGGGCGATGGCCTCCTCGATCCGCTCGACGCGGATGTCGTAGTCCATCATCACGTAGTCGCGGGCCATCAGCACGCCCTGCAGGCGGCGGACGAGCTGACGCAGCCCCGCGGTCTCCACGGCGCCGATCCGCTTGATCAGCACGGCCTCGGAGTGGGTGATGGGCTCGCCGAAGACCTCCAGGCCGATGTTGCGCAGCGTGGTGCCGGTCTCCACGACATCCGCCACGGCGTCGGCCACACCCAGCCGGATGGCGGTCTCCACCGCGCCGTCCAGCTTGATCACCCGGGCGTCGACGCCCTGCTCGGCCAGGTAGGACTCCAGCAGGCCGGCGTAGGAGGTGGCGACTCGCCTGCCCTTGAGGTCGGAGACGGAGGCGAACTCGCCGGGGTTGGCCGCGAAGCGGAAGGTGGACTTGCCGAAGCCGAGCGGGATGATCTCCTCGACCTCCGCGCCGGAGTCGTGGAGCATGTCACGGCCGGTGATCCCGGCGTCCAGGGTGCCCTCGCCGACGTAGACGGCGATGTCCTTGGGACGCAGGAAGAACAGCTCGCAGGAGTTCTCCGGGTCGACGACCACGAGCTCCTTGCTGTCCTTGCGGGCGCGGTAACCGGCTTCTTTCAGGATGGTCTGGGCGGCCTCGGTGAGAGCGCCCTTGTTGGGTACGGCGAGACGCAGCATGACTGGGTTTCCTTACGTGGGGACGGGATCCGTGAGACCGATCGCCGGGCGCACCGGCTCACAGATGCTTGTAGACCTCGTCCAGCCCGATCCCCTTGGCGATCATGAGGACCTGCACGTGGTAGAGGAGCTGGGAGATCTCCTCGGCCGCCCGCTCGTTCGACTCGTGCTCGGCGGCCATCCAGCTCTCGGCGGCCTCTTCCACGACCTTCTTGCCGATGGCATGGACCCCGGCGTCCAGCGCGGCCACGGTGCCCGAACCCGCGGGCCGGGTGCGCGCCTTTTCGGACAGCTCGGCGTACAGCTCTTCGAAGGTCTTCATGATCTCTCTCGGCGTCGTGGGATGTGCCCGTCAAGCCTAACCGGCCATCCGGCCTGCCCGTGTGCGGCCCCGACGTCGGGGCACGAATTTGTCATTCGTTCACGCAGCGGAGCACCGGGCGGGTCGTCAGGGCGGCCGGGTCGAGTTCCCGTCCGGTGGTGACGTGGAAGGTGACGCTCTCGCCGGGCAGCAGGGTCACCAGCATGTCGTCGACCACGGCGTCGGGGTCCAGGCGGTCGGGGAACAGCGCCAGGTCGCGCACGAGGGTGCGGGCGGTGACGGTGACGTCCAGGCCGTCCCCGGACGGGGTCACCCGCGCGTCGTAGGCGGCGACGGGGAAGGCCACCTGCGGGTCCTCGGCGAAGAACCTCAGCACGCGGTGGCCGTCCAGCCGCGCGGCCAGCAGTTCGGCGGCCGGATCACCCGGCACCGCGACGACCTCGGGCAGCGGCACGGTCGCGACCGAACGCGGGGCCGCCTCGACCCGGACGGTGTGCGTGCCCAGCACCCGCCCGGCCAGGTCCAGGCGCGCCAGTTCCAGGTGCCCGGCCCAGGGTTCGGCGGTGTCGTTGACGACCGCGACGGCGCCGTCCCGCACGGTGAGCAGCCGGTCGGCGTAGGCGCGGCGCAGCGCGTACCACAGCGGTTTGCGCCGGCCGTCGCCGTCGACGGCGGCCCAGGAGATGACCGGCCAGCAGTCGTTGAGCTGCCAGACGATCGTGCCCATGCAGTGCGGGGCGAGCGCGCGGAAGCGCTCGACGCCGAAGGTGACCGCGCGGGCCTGGTTGAGCTGGGTCAGGTAGTGCCAGTCGTCGAAGTCGCGCGGGGGCGGCAGGTGCGCGCCCAGGCCGCGCAGCAGCTTGGCGTTGCCGTCGATCGCTTTCTGGTGGTGCAGCACGCCCGGGGCGTCGGCGGCCAGCGCGCCGGAGACCGCGCGGCGCAAGGTGGCGTACGCCGGTGGGCCCTGGAAGCCGAACTCGGCCACGAACCGGGGGGTGTAGGCGGCGTAGCGGGTGTAGTCCTCGCGGTTCCACACATCCCAGATGTGGATCGTGCCGCGGGCCGGGTCGTTGGGCGGCAGGTCCGGCGCCCCGGAGTACGGGCTGCCCGGCCAGTAGGGGCGGGTGGGATCCAGCTCGGCCACGAGGCGCGGCAGCAGGTCGTGGTAGAACCCGCCGCCCCAGGAGCGCCCGCCCAGCTGCTCCTGCCAGCCCCAGTCCGCATACCCCTCGAGGTTTTCGTTGTTGCCGCACCACAGCACCAGCGAGGGCCGCCACACCAGCCGGGCCACCTGCTCGCGGGCCTCGGCCGCCACCTCGGTGGCGAAGGGCTCCTCCTCCGGATAGGCCGCGCAGGCGAACGGGAAATCCTGCCAGATGAGCAGGCCCAGCTCATCGGCCAGGTCGTAGAAGTCCTCGCTTTCGTACAGGCCGCCGCCCCACACCCGCAGCAGGTTGACATTCGCCCCCAGCGCCTGGCCGAACCGCCCGGCCAGCCGCTCGCGGGTGACCCGGGCCGGGAAACAGTCGTCGGGGATCCAGTTGACACCGCGCACGAACACCGGCACCCCGTTGACCACGACCGTGAACCCGTCGCCGGTCCGGTCCAGCCGCACATCGCGAAACCCGATCCACCGCCGCCAGACCACCCCGGCCCCGTCGGCCGGCCCGCCCTGCCCGGCCCCCGCCGCCGCGTCATTCCGCCCGGCCGCCCCGCCCCGCCCCGCCCCCGCCGCCGCACCGGCCCGCCCGGTCCCGTCGTCCAGGCGCACGGTCAGCTCGTAGCGGTGCTGCTCGCCGTACCCGCACGGCCACCACAGCCGCGGCTGCGGCACCCGCAGCGCCGGCACCGCCTCGCACTCCCCCGGCGCCAGCCGCACCCGCACGGCGGTCCCGGCCACCTCGGCGCTCACCACGAGCGGCGCGTCCGGGCCGGACAGGGCGCGCTCCACGACCACGTGCGCCTCGACCCGCCCGTCCCCGTGCACCAGCGGCCGCACCGACGCCAGCCGGGCCCCGCTCCAGGACTCCAGCCCGATCGGCCGCCAGATGCCGGCGGTGACCAGCGTCGGCCCCCAGTCCCAGCCGAAGTTGCAGGCCATCTTCCGGATGAACGGGTACGGCTCGGCATAGGCCCCCGGCCGCGCGCCGAGCGCCGCCCGCTGCGCCTCGGCGTAGGCGTACGGGGCGGTGAACCGCACCCGCAGCGTGTTCTCCCCCTCGCGCAGCAGCTCCCGCACCGCGAACCGGTAGGAGCGGTGCTGGTTGGCCGTGCGCCCCACCTCCACCCCGTTGAGCACGACCGTGGCCACCGTGTCCAGCCCTTGGCAGACCAGGTCGGTGCGCTCGTGCCCGTCACCGGCCCAGGTGAAGGTGGTCTCGTAGTCCCAGCCGGTCCGGCCGATCCAGGCCAGCCGGTTCTCGTTGTCGTCCAGGTACGGGTCCTCGATCAGCCCGGCGGCCAGCAGATCGGTGTGCACACACCCGGGGACGGCGGCGGGGACGCCCGCGATCCGGACGCCCTCCGACACGGCCGTGAGGGTCCAGCCGTCGTGCAGCGGACGGTGGGTGCTCGATGGGGTCCTGGGCGGGGTGCTCAACGCGTGCTCCTCAGCGATGCGGTCTCGTCCCGGCGGACGAGGTGACCTGGTTCGGCCTCCACCAGGGTGGTGGGCCCCTGCGTCCCGTCGTCGCCGGAGGCGGCCGGGGCTCCGGGGTCGCCGGGATCTCCGGGGGCTGAAACGTCGAAGGCGCCGGGGTCGCCGTCCCACCGGGCGGTCAGCCGGGGCACCGCCGAGAGCAGCCTGATCGTGTACGGGTGCAGGGGGTTGCCGAACACCAGCTCGGTGGGGCCCGCCTCGACCACCCGTCCCCGGTGGAGCACCACGGCCCGCTCGCTGATGTAGTTGCCCAGGGACAGGTCGTGGGTGACGAACAGCACGCCCAGGCCGCGGACCTTGAGATCGGCGAGCAGGTTGAGCACGTCGATCCGGGTGGAGGCGTCCAGCATGCTGGTGATCTCGTCGGCGACGAGGTACCGGAGGTCGAGCAGGAGCGCCCTGGCGATCAGCAGGCGCTGCAGCTGGCCGCCGCTGAGCTGGTGGGGGTACCTCCCCAGAACCTGCCCCGGGTCGAGCCTGACCGCCTCGAGCGACTCCTCGATCCGGCCGTCCCACTCGTCGGCGGCGACCTCGGGGAAGTACTGCTCCTTGAGCATCCGCAGCACGCGGTCGGCCTTGAAGACCGGGTTGTAGCAGCTGAACGGGTCCTGGAAGACGCCCTGGACGTGCCGGTAGTATCCCTTGCCCGGCCGGGCGGGGACGCCGTCGAGGGTGATCGAGCCGGACGACGGGGCGAGCAGCCCCAGGACCATCTTGCCGAGAGTCGTCTTGCCGCTGCCGCTCTCGCCGATGAGGGAGACCACCTCCCCGGGCGCCAGGTCGAAGCTCACGTCGTCGACGGCGGTCAGGGTGCGCCCGCCGAAGGCACCCACCCGGTAGGTCTTGGTGACCCCTTCGAGTCTCAGCATCATGCTTCCTTCCAGCAGGCGACGTGGTGGCCGGGGGCGACCTCGACGGCCGGGGGCTCCTCGGCGCACCGGTCGAAGGCCAGGGGGCATCGGTCGCGGAAGCGGCAGCCGGCGGGCGGGTCCAGCAGCGAGGGCGGCCGGCCGGGGATGCCGGAGAGCCTGCGCTCGGCGTACCGGACGCCGACCTCGGGCAGCGAGGAGATCAGCAACCGGGTGTAGGGGTGGCGCGGCTCGCTGACGATCACGCTCGCCGGCGCCTTCTCGGCCAGTCTCCCGGCGTACATGATCATGATCGTGTCGGCGATCTGGTAGGTCAGCGAGATGTCGTGGGTGATGAAGATCATGCTGCGGACGAAGCCGCGGTCGCGGAACTCCGCGAGTGTCCTGGCCACGGCCTTCTGGGTCGACACGTCGAGCGCGGAGGTGATCTCGTCGGCGATCAGCAGGGACGGGTCGAGGAGGGTGGAGATGACCATCACCATCCGCTGCTTCATGCCGCCGGACAGTTCGATCGGGTAGCGGGTCAGGACGTCCCGGGGCAGCTCCACCAGGTCGAGGCGGCGGTGCAGCTCACCGGTGTCCAGGCGCTCGCCCCGGGAGGCGAGCAGTTCGGCGACCATCTTCCCGATCTTCCGGGTGGGGTTCATCGCGCTCATGGAGTACTGCGGGACGAGGGAGACCTCCTTGAAACGGAAGGCGTTCATCCGGCGGTCGTCGCCGAGGGGCAGCTCCCGGCCGTCGAGCTCGGCGCTCCCCCCGGCCAGCCGCATCCGGCCGTCCATCCTGATCAGGCTCTTGCCGAGGGTCGTCTTGCCGCAGCCCGACTCACCCGCCAGGCCGAGGATCTCACCGTCGCCGACGTCGAAGGTGACGCCGCCGAGCGCCTTCACCTCGCCGCGCAGGGTCCGGTAGTGGACCCGCAGGTCGTTCACGCGCAGGGTCATGGGGTCTCCTCCACTACAGCTCCCGCAGCTTGGGGTTGAATACCTCGTCCAGGCCGACGTTCATCACGTACAGGGCGCCGACGATGGCGGTGATCCCGGCGCCGGGCGGCACGAACCACCACCACAGGCCCAGGTGGAGCGCGTTCCAGCGGGCGGCGTTGTTGAGCATCAGGCCGAGTGAGACGCCCTGGCTGGGACCGAGCCCGATGAAGTCGAGCGAGGCCGCGATGAGGATCGACCCGCCGAACAGCAGGATGAACGTCATGAACAGGTACGAGCTCATGTTGGGCGCGATCTCCCTGGTGATGATCCGCCAGGTGCGCACGCCGCTGAGCCTGGCCAGGTCCACGAAGTCGCGTGAGCGCAGCGAGAACGTCTGGGCCCTGATCGCCCTGGCCGCCCACGGCCAGGAGGTGAGACCGATGAACAGCGCCTGCACGCCGACGCTGCGCACGCCCAGGTAGGCGTTGACGATCAGCAGCACGGCCAGCGCGGGCAGGACCAGGACGATGTTGGTGAGCATGTTCAGCACCTCGTCCACCAGGCCGCCCCGGTACCCGGCGACGAAGCCGATCACCATGCCGACGAGCCCGGCCAGCCCTCCGCCGAGCACCCCCACCAGGAAGGTGACCCGCAGACCGTGGGCGAACTGGGCGAAGACGTCCTGGCCGAACATGGTGGTGCCGAACCAGTTCCCGGCGGAGGGCGGCGAGGCCGGGGCGGCGACGTAGGCGTTCGGGTCGTCGCCGGCGATCAGGGGCGCGACCGCCGCCAGGACGAGCAGCGGGACGAGCACGGCGAGCCCGGCCAGGAGCTTGCCGTTGCGCAGCGCGAAGTACAGGACCTCGCGGCGTCCGGTGGGAACGGCCGTCATGCCGCCTCGCCTCCCATCCCGTTCCTGGTACGCGGATCGACCAGGACGTAGACGATGTCGATGATGAAGTTGGCGACCAGCACTCCCACGACGATGAACAGGAAGGTGCCCTGCAGCAGGAAGAAGTCCTGGTTCTGGATGGCCTGGAGGATCAGGTGGCCGAGGCCCGGATAGGAGAAGACGATCTCGGTGACCAGGGCGCCCGCCACGAGCACGCCCAGTTGCAGGGCCAGGCCGGTGATCTGCGGCAGGACCGCGTTCCTGAACGCGTAGCGCCGGATGAGCCTGCCCGGCGCCCCGAGCGAGGCCAGGTAGGTGGAGTAGTCGGCCTCCAGCTCATAAATGATCATGTTGCGCATGCCGATCGCCCACCCGCCGAAGCCGACGAGGAAGAGCGAGGCGAACGGCAGGAACCAGTGGAGCGCGAGGTCGCCGGCGAACTCCCAGGACCAGCTCGGCTGCATGGCGAAGCTGTAGCCGCCGGCGACGGGGAAGATCCCCGCCACGATGCCCAGGCCCCAGGCCAGCAGGATGGCCAGCCACATGTAGGGGGTGGCGGTCAGCACGTAGCCGACCGGCAGCACCGCGTTGTCCAGCCACCGGCGCCGGGCCGCGAAGGCGCCGAACCGGTTGCCCGCCCACCAGCTCAGCAGGATGGACGGGACGAGCAGCGCCAGCGTGTACGGCACCGCCCGGACGATGACGTCGGTCACCGGGGTGGGGAACAGCCAGATGCTGGTGCCCAGGTCGCCCCGGAGCAGCGCGGCCCAGAAGTTGCCGTACTGCTGCCAGAGGGGCAGGTCGAGCCCGAACAGGTTCGTGTAGTGCGCCCGCATCGCCTCCACGGCGGCCGGCTGGGAGACGTTGGCCCTGGCGAGCATGCTCTGCACCGGGTCGCCCGGCATGAAGCGCGGGATCATCCAGTTGATCGTGACGGCCACGAGGAAGGTCAGCCCGTACACGAGCAGCTTCCGGCCGAAGTAATGTCGCACGCGATCCTCCCGAATCGGCGAGATGGACCCCACCGCGCGGGTTCCGGACGGTTCCGGACCGTTCACACGACCCGGGCGGACCGCATGGGCCGGCGGACCGTACGGCCCGCCCGGGTCACACGGTCCCGGCGAGTCACGGCCCGGGCGGGACACACGGCCCGCACGGGATCCGGCGCGGTGAGGGAGGGGTGTGAGGATCGCGCCGCTCAGCCGCCGGCGGGCTTCAGCTCGGTCAGGGTCAGCACCCCGCCCAGCTCCAGCCAGTTGCGCCACATGGTCGGCGGGGTCTTGGGCGTGCCGGGCGCCGAGGAGGGCCAGTTCGTCCAGACCGCGCTGCTGGTCTGCGCCCACAGGCCGTTGTACCAGAGGGGGATCACCGGCATCTCGTCCAGCTGGATCTTCTGGATCTCCGAGGCGACCTGCTTCATGCCCTCGACGTCGTCGACCTTCTTGCCGTCGAGCTCCCGGACGAGCTCCCAGGCCTTCTTGTTCTCGTAACGGCCGAAGTTGACGGTGTTCTGCAGCTTGTTGATCGGCAGCTGGAAGATGTAGTCGTAGTACATCCACGGCGTGTTCGACAGCTGCCGCTCGTTGTTGATGAGCATGTCGAACTTCCCGGACCCGCGCTGGTCGACGAGCGCGTTGAAGTCGGGGAACTCGGCGGTCAGGTCGATCCCGGCGGCCTTGGCGCCCTCGGCGATGACCCGGCTCGCCTCCATCCAGTCGGTCCAGCCGGCCGGCACGATGATCTTCAGGGACGCCTTGGAGCCGTCCTTGTTCTCCACGAACCCGTCACCGTCGGTGTCCTTGTAGCCCGCGTCGGCCAGGAGCTTCTTCGCCGTGGCGGTGTCGAAGGAGAAGCCTTTCTCGCTCACCACCGCCTGGTCGACGTACTTGTCCCACTGCGGCAGCAGGCCCGTGGGACCGGCCGCCTTGACCAGGTTGCCGTAGACGCCCTCGACGATCTTCTTGGTGTCGATGGAGTGGGCGAGCGCCTTGCGGAAGGCGGCGTCGTCCATCGGCTTCTTCGTGGTGTTGGGCACCAGGAAGGCCGTGTTGGCCGAGAGCATGTACGGCGGCTCGGGATAGTAGGTCTGGATGCCGAAGTTGCCCTTGACCAGGTTGGCCACGCCGGGCAGGAAGTTGTTGCTGAGGTCGAGGCCCTTCTGCAGCAGCAGGCCCATCGCCACCTCGTTGCTGGAGTTGACGATGTCGACGATGTACTTGGGCTTGACGTCCTTGCCCAGCGCCGCCGTGGCCCACCAGCCGTCGCGCTTGACCCAGACCATGCGGTCCTGGTCGTGGCTGTGGTACGCGTACGGCCCGGTGCCGACCGGCTTGGCGTTGACGTCGTTCATCACCTCGTCCTCCGAGCGGCCCTGCCAGATGTGCTTGGGGACGATCGCGTTGTTGTAGACCCAGTTGGCCCACTGCTGGTGGTTGGCCGTGGAGAAGGTGAACCGCACCGTGCTCTGGTCGACCGCCTCGGCCTTCTCCAGCCACGTCCACAGGTTGGCGTAGGGGACGGTCTTCATCTTGCCGAGCTCGACGGTGAAGACCACGTCGTCGGCGGTGAAGGGCTTGCCGTCGGACCAGGTGACGCCCTTCCTGAGCTTGAGCTCGTAGGTCTTCTCGCCCGTCCAGGCGCCGCTCTCGGCGAGCCAGGGGGTGAACTTGTCCGTCTGGGGGTCGTACAGGAACAGCGTCTCGTAGGCGAGACCCTTGGTGCCGGTGGCCGAGTCCCAGGTGCGCAGCGGATTCCAGTTCGCCGGCGGCCCCCACTGGGTGCCGCTGGTGTAGAGGGTCTCGTTGCGGGGGAACGCGCCGGTTCCCCCGCTCGCCCCGGCGGCCGGAGCCGAGCCGCCCGAGGGCTGCGCCGCACCGCTCGGGGCGGACGGCGTGGTCGCCCCTCCCGTGCATCCGGCCGCGACCATGCAGGCCGCCGCACCGAGGATCGCGAACCTTCGTCGAACCAGCATCGACATTCTCCTCTCCAGCATGGGAGCGCTCCCACCCGACATCACGCGACCGCATGCGCTTGCTGAACCGGATAAGTATCGTGACCGTAAAGTCCATGTGTCGCCAGTGTCAATAGCCAACTAGACCGGTTCAGTTAGAATCGCGGCGATACGCGAGGGGGATCATTGAGAAGACCCACGATCTCGGACGTCGCACGGCAGGCCGGGGTCTCCAAAGGAGCGGTCTCGTACGCCCTCAACGGCCGGCCCGGCGTGTCGGAGAGCACCCGGGCCCGGATCCTGGCGATCGCCGAGGAGCTCGGCTGGCGCCCCAGCAGCGCCGCCCGGGCCCTGAACGGCGCGCGGGCCCACACGGTCGGCCTGGCCCTGTGCCGCCCCGCGCGGACCCTGGGCATGGAGCCGTTCTTCATGGAGCTCATCAGCGGCATCGAAGGCGAGCTGGCGGCGCGCTCCTACGCGCTGACGCTGCAGGTGGTCGCCGACCACGGGCAGGAGATCGCGGTCTACCGCCGCTGGTGGGGCGAGGGCCGGATCGACGGTGCCATCCTGATCGACCTGCACGTGGGCGACCCGCGCGTGCCGGAGTTAGAGTCGCTGGGCCTGCCGGCCGTGGTGATCGGCCACCCGTCGGAGTCGGGAACGCTGCTGCCGGTGTGGTCCGACGACGGCGGAGCCGTGCGCGAGACGGTGGAGTATCTGATCGCGCTCGGGCACCGCCGGATCGCCAGGGTCGCCGGGCTGCCCCGGCTGGTCCACACCGCCCTGCGCGACCGGGCCTTCGCCGAGGCGTGCGACGGCGCGGCCGAGCACGTGACCGTGCACACCGACTACACCGGAGAGGCGGGCGCCCGCGCCACCCGGCGCCTGCTCAGCTCCCCTGCCCGGCCCACCGCGATCGTCTACGACAACGACATCATGGCGGTGGCCGGCCTGTCGGCCGCCCAGGACCTGCGACTGGACGTCCCCCGCGACCTGTCGATCGTCGCCTGGGACGACTCACCGCTCTCCCGGGTGGTCCGCCCGCCGCTCACCGCCCTGAGCCGTGACATCCCCGCCTACGGCGGCCACGCGGCCCGCCGCCTGCTCGCCCTGATCGCCGGCGACTCCCCCGGCCCCTTCGAGGACGAGGCCGCCCGCCTCACCCTGCGCGGCAGCACCGCGCCCCCGGCCCGGCGCGGGCCGGGGACACCCCGGCCCGCGGCCGCTACCGGAGGTCCGCGTCGCGGGCCAGGTAAGCCTCCCCCCGGGGGGACAGGCGGTAGCCGACGGTGAGGCTGTGGGTGAGCCCGAGTTCCTTGAGCTTGCGGACGTCGAGCTTGACGGCGGCGGTCTCCCGGCCGAGCACCGCGGCGAGGTCGGCCGCGCGTTCCCCGGGCCGGGCGGCGATGAGCCGCAGCATGCCGTGCGTCCAGGGCTCCGCCCGCCGCCGGTCCATCCTGGCGAGCCGCTCGCGGATCTCCGCGACCTGGGCGTCGTCGAGGTCCGCGTCCTCGCTCAAAGCGTCCCTCGGGTCGGGACCGGCCCACCGCACGCGGATCCTGAACAGGGTGTCGGCGGCGGTGCCGCCGAGCGAGGCGAACAGTTCGGCCGCCGAGGCGGCGCCCGCCGCGCGGGCGTCCTCGTCCGTCACGGACGCGGGCTCGACCGGCTCCACGGCGTCGATGGCCAGGACCCCCGCGCTGGTGCGCAGGGTGCCGCCCGCCCGGACGTTCGGCCTCGACCAGCGCCGGAACACGGTGGTGATCACCCCGTCCGCCACCCCGCGGGCAACGGCGTCGGTCAGCAGCATCGTTCGCCTCCTGTCGTGTCATCGGCCGGTGACGCCTCGAAGGTAACCGAGACCCGATACCGCCGGATCGAAAAGGCAACCGAGACCTGATACCGCCGGATCGAGGACGACACGACGGCCGCGTCGCCCGGATCACCGCGCCGCCCCCGGCCGCCCCCTCACACCCGCACCGCTCCCCGCCCGAAGCGGCCCCTTCCGGCGCCTTCCCGATCGCGGCTTTCTTCTTCCGGCGCCTTCCCGGGCCCACCCCCGCCATGGCCGGGCGGCCTGGCCGGGGAAGCGGTCCCATAACCGGGCGGGCGGCCGACCGGGCGGGGAGCCACGGCGGAAAATGTCGGCGGCCGTCTGCATACTGACCGGCATCGGCGTGTGACGCCACGCCACCGGCCCGGTGCCCGGCCGCGGCCCCGAGTGAGGCGTCCCGCGGTGGCGACTCCGGTCCAGACTTGAAATAGCGAACCCTGCTTGCTTATAGCAATTTTTCGATAACCTGTACGAGTAATGTGATGGGGGTCACAGATCATCCGGCGGCCGGGCCGCCGCGATCCACCGTCCCGGAGGGGCGTGCACTCCCACGGCGAATTCGGAAAGGAGATCGTCATGCGCGACGCACTGCTCGCGATCGGCACGCGTAAGGGCCTGTTCCTGGCCCGCTCCTCGGGGGGCGGCCCGTTCGAGGTGGAGCCGGTCCGCTTCTCCACCATCGGGGTGCACGCGGTCACGATCGACACCCGCGGCCCCGTGCCCCGCATCCTCGCCGGGATCGAGTACGGCCACTTCGGCCCGTCCGTGATGTGGTCCGACGACCTCGGCGAGACCTGGCAGGAGGCCCGCCAGGCGCCGATCGCCTTCCCCGAGGAGACCGGGGCGTCACTCACCCGGGTCTGGCAACTCCAGCCCTCCCCCACCGAGCCGGACGTGGTCTGGGCCGGGGTCGAGCCGGGCGCGTTGTTCCGCTCCGAAGACGGCGGCGTCACCTTCTCCCTGGTGGAGGGGTTGTGGAACCATCCGCACCGCTCCCAGTGGCAACCCGGGGGCGGCGGCCTGTGCCTGCACACCGTGCTGCCCCACCCGAACGACCCGAAGAGCATGGCGATCGCGGTCTCCACCGGCGGTTTCTACCGCAGCACCGACGGCGGCGTCTCCTGGGAGGCGGCCAACCGGGGAATTCGCGCCCCCTTCTTCCCCGAGGGGTCGCAGTACCCGGAGTTCGGGCAGTGCGTGCACAAGGTCGACAGGCATCCCTCCCGGCCCGAGCGGTTCTTCCTCCAGCACCACTTCGGTGTCTACCGCAGCGACGACGCCGGCGGCACCTGGACGTCCATCGGCGACGCCCTTCCCTCCGACTTCGGCTTCCCGCTGGCCGTGCACCCCGACCGCCCCGACACGCTGTACGTCTTCCCCCTCAGAGCCGACGAGGACCGCACGCCGGTCGACCACCGGAGCAGGGTCTACCGCAGCGACGACGCCGGCGGCACCTGGCAGGCCCTGACCGCGGGGCTGCCCGAGGAGCCGGTCCATGCCGCCGTGCTGCGCGACGCGATGCACGCCTCGGGAGCCGGGGTCTTCTTCGGCACCCGCGACGGCGAGGTGTACGGCTCCCGGAATGACGGCGACAGCTGGTTCCCCGTCGCCCGGCACCTGCCGGACGTGCTCGTAGTGCGCGGGGCGCTGCTCTGACCACCCGCGGCACCCCGTGCCGGGGCGCCCGGCACGTCCATGACGCGTGGTGTACACGGTTGTGCCCCCGGTGAGCCGACCGTCATCACGATGCGTGTCGCCGCCAGGGGTGAGAAGCACACCGGGGCGGTGGGCGGACGGAAAAGGGCCGGTACGGCGATGCCGTACCGGCCCCTTTCGAATGAGCCCCGGGTAAGCCCCGTCGGGCCGCGGGTGAGCGCTGCGCCGGTGGCGCCCCGCCTCCGCGAGGCACCACACACCAGACCACCGGAGCCCCGCCTCCGCGAGGCACCACACACCAGGTCCCGCGGCACCCCGCCCCGGCAAGACACCACACATCGGATCACCCGCCGGAGCCCCACCTCAGCGGAGCGGCGCACCGGACCACGAGCGACGCCGACGGTTTTGCCCCGGGCGGCGTACTTGACCTGTGGCCTCAGCAGAGCGTCGCACCGGACCGCGAGCGGCGCCCTGCCGCACCGGGCACACCGCGCCAGAGCGCGCGGCCCGGTGGAGACCCTCGCCTCGGCGGGGTCCCGCGTGGCGCTCAGCGGCCGTAGTGGTGACCGCCGGAGTGACCGCGGTGGCCGCCACGCTGGCCGCGGCCGTCGGGACGGCCCTCGGCGCGGAACTCACCGCCGCGGAAGCCGCCCTGGCGGTCTCCCCGGTAGCCGCCGGCCGGGCGGTCGGAGCGGTAGCCGCCCTCCCGCCGGTCGGAGCGGTAGCCGCCCTCCCGGCGGTCGAAGGGGAACGCGTCGCGGTCGCCGTCGCGCCGGTCGGCGCGGAAGGCGCCGTTGCCACGGTCACCGACGGGACGCTCGGCGCGGTGGCCGCCGGCGCGGTCGCCGCGGAACGGCTCGCGGCGCTCGCCGCGGTAGCCGCCGGCCGGGCGGTCGGAGCGGTAGCCGCCGTACGATTCGCCACGGGCGTCGTCGCCGAAGGCGCGGTCGCGGGGCTCGTGGTCCTCACCGTAGCCGGGGCGCTCACGGAACCGGCGCGGGCCGCGCCCGCCGCCGAAGCCCTCGCGGCCGTCACGGCGGCGGCGCTGCTTGGCCACGGGGGCGGCGGGCTCCCAGACCGGGATGGCCTCGCCGCTGGGCGTGCGGGCGCCGGCGGCCTCCTCCAGGCGCGGGTGACCCGGGGTGGCCTTCAGGCGGAAGGGCTTGATGCCCGCGCGGCGGGTCATCGCGTCGGTGGAGCGGCGCTCGTTGGGGAGCACCAGCGTCATGACGGTGCCCTTCTCCCCGGCGCGGGCGGTGCGGCCGCCGCGGTGCAGGTAGCTCTTGTGGTCCTGGGGCGGGTCGACGTGCAGCACGAGGCTGATGTTGTCGACGTGGATGCCGCGGGCCGCGACGTCCGTGCAGACCAGGACGTTGATCGTGCCTTCCTTGAACTCGGCCAGGATGCGGGTGCGCTGGTTCTGGCGCTTGCCGCCGTGCAGGCCGCCGGCGCGGACGCCGACCTGGGCAAGCTGCTTGCAGAGGCGGTCGACGCCGTGCTGGGTCCGCACGAAGAGGATGGTCCGGCCCTCGCGGTTGGCGATCTCGGCGGTCACCGGGAACTTGTCGTCGCGGTGCACCTCCAGGAGGTGGTGCTCCATGGTCTCCACCGAGGAGGCGGCCGGGGCCATGGAGTGGGTCACCGGGTCGGTGAGGAAGCGGCGGACGAGCTTGTCGACGTCGCCGTCGAGGGTGGCGGAGAACAGCAGGCGCTGGCTGTCGGCCGGGGTCTGCTGCAGGATCGCGCTGACGACCGGGAAGAAGCCGAGGTCGCACATGTGGTCGGCCTCGTCCAGGACGGTCACCCGGACCTCGTCCAGCGAGCACTCGCCCTGCTGGATGAGGTCGGTCAGCCGGCCCGGCGTGGCCACGACGACCTCGACGCCGCGGCGCAGCGCCTCGATCTGGCGGCCCATGGACATGCCGCCGACGACGGTCTTCATCCGCAGCGACAGACCCCGGCCGAGCGGCTCCAGGGCGTCGGTCACCTGCATGGCGAGTTCGCGGGTCGGCACCAGCACGACGGCCAGCGGGCGGCCCGGCCGGGCCTTGACGCCGGCGACGCGAGCCATCATCGGCAGGCCGAAGGCGAGCGTCTTGCCGGAGCCGGTCTGGCCGCGGCCGAGGACGTCGTGCCCGGCGAGGATGTCGGGGATCGTGGCCCGCTGGATGGGGAAGGGGCTGTCGATGCCCTGGCGGGCGAGCCCGGTCACCAGAGGCTTCGGCAGGCCGAGCAGGGCGAACTCCGACGGGCCGTCGGAGATCGGGGAGAGCCCGTCGCGGGTCTGGGAGATCTCGGTGATTTCGGGCAGGACAGCGTCAAGCATGGTCACGAAGGGTCGTGCCTTTCGATAGAAGAACGGGGCACGTCACTTCTGCGAAAGGACGAGCCTGGAACGCACGGCCGGGGAGCCGTGCTCGATCGACGCCCAGGTGGGGGCGGTGGTGCGGTGCAAGTCGAGGCGCACCGCACGGGGCGGGAAGATCTTACCCGCACGCAGTCAAACCACGATCAAGCATACCCGGCGTTCGCAGTGCCGGGTCGGTCGGGGCGGTCGGCCTGAGCCGGCCGCTTGTCCGTCGGTGGGAGTCAACACTCCCGGCCGGGCTTTTCTTCCCGGCCGTGGAAATCCTCTCACACAATCCGGTACGGCTCGCACCCCATCGGGGCGCGAGCCGTACCGGAGCGGAGGCGTCAGACGTTGAAACCGAGCATGCGGAGCTGCTCGCGCCCCTCGTCAGTGATCTTGTCCGGGCCCCACGGCGGCAGCCAGACCCAGTTGATCCTGACCTCGGAGACCATGCCCTCCAGGGCGGAGTTGGCCTGGTCCTCGATGACGTCGGTCAGCGGGCAGGCCGCGCTGGTCAGCGTCATGTCGATGGTGGCGATCGGCGCGACGCCCTCCCCGGCGGGGTCGAGGTTGAGCCCGTAGATCAGGCCCAGGTCCACGACGTTGATGCCGAGTTCGGGGTCGACGACGTCCTTGAGGGCCTCCATGACCTCGTCATGGGTCGTCTCACCGTCGTACGCCGACGTCGGCGTCTCAACAGCCTTGCTCATTTCGTACTCCTCACGACCGCGTCCTTGTAGGCCATCCAGGCGAGCAGCGCGCACTTCACGCGGGCGGGGAACTTGGCGACCCCGGCGAACGCGACGGCGTCCCCGAGCACGTCCTCGTCCGCCTCGACCTTCCCCCTGCCCTGCATGAGCCGGGTGAACTCGTCCACGACACCGAGCGTGTCCTCCACGGTCGAGCCGGTGGCGAGCTCGTGCAGCACGGAGGCGGCGGCCTGGCTGATCGAGCAGCCCTGCCCGTCGTAGGAGACGTCCTCGACCTTGCCGCCGTCGCCGAGTTTCACCCGCATGGTGATCTCGTCGCCGCACGTCGGGTTCACGTGGTGGACCTCGGTGTCGTACGGGTCGCGCAGCCCCCGTCCCTGGGGGTGCTTGTAGTGTTCCAGGATCAGCTCCTGGTACATGGACTCGGCGATCATATGGTCGTGCTCACCTTCTCGTTCGCTGCACCGTGCGCTCGCGCGTCGCCGGCCGCCGCGCCGGGGACGCGTCGTCCCGGCGCGGCGTTCCCTCGCCGGCCCGACTGTCCGGGCACGGCTAGGCGAACACCTTCCGCACGTGGTGGAGGCCGCGGACCAGGGTGTCGATCTCGGCCGGTGTGTTGTACAGGTAGAAGGACGCCCGCGTGGTCGCGGGAATCCCGAACCTCAGGTGGAGCGGACGGGCGCAGTGGTGTCCCACCCGCACGGCCACTCCGAAGTTGTCGTCCAAGATCTGCCCCACGTCGTGAGGGTGAATCCCCTCAAGGGTGAAGGAGACCGTACCGCCGCGGTCGGCCAGGTCCAGCGGGCCGATCACCTTCAGGCCGGGCACCTCCCGCAGGGCGTCGAGCGCGTAGGCGGTCAGCTCGCGCTCGTGGCGGACGATCGCGTCCATCCCGACGTCGGTCAGGTAGTCGACCGCGGCGCCGAGGCCGATGGCCTCGACGATCGGCGGGGTGCCCGCCTCGAACTTGTGCGGGGCGGGCGCGTAGGTCGAGTGGTCCATCCAGACCGCCTCGATCATCTCGCCGCCGCCCAGGAACGGGGGCATGGCCTCCAGCAGCTCACCGCGGGCCCACAGCACGCCGATCCCGGAGGGGCCGACGACCTTGTGGCCGGTGAAGGCCAGGAAGTCGACGCCGAGCGCCGCCACGTCGACCTGCTGGTGGGGCACCGACTGGGAGGCGTCGAGCATCATCAGCGCGCCGACCTCGCGGACCCTGGCGAGCACCGGGGCGACCGGGTTGACCGTGCCCAGCACGTTCGACTGGTGCACGATCGAAACGATCTTGGTGCGCTCGGTGACGAGCTCGTCGAGGTTCGACAGGTCCAGCCGGCCCTCGTCGGTGACGGAGAACCACCGCAGCGTGGCGCCCGTGCGCTGCGCGAGCATCTGCCACGGCACGATGTTGGAGTGGTGCTCCATCTCGGAGATGACGATCTCGTCGCCGGGGCCCATCCGGAAGCGGGGGTCGTCGCAGGCGCGGTTGCCGAAGGAGTACGCCACCAGGTTGAGCGCCTCGGAGGCGTTCTTGGTGAAGACCACCTCACTCGCGGCGGGCGCGCCGATGAAGGCCGCGACCTTCTCCCGGGCGGTCTCGTACGCCTCCGTCGACTCGGCGCCCAGCACGTGCATGGCCCGGCCGACGTTGCTGTAGTGCATGGCCAGGTGGTCGCGCATGACCTCGACCACCTGGGTGGGCTTCTGCGCGGAGTTCCCCGAGTCGAGGTAGATCAGGGACCTGCCGCCGGGCAGCTCGCGGGAGAGAACCGGGAAGTCCTTCCTGATCCTCTCCACGTCAAAGCCGGTGTCCATCAAACCGATGCCTTCGTGTAGGCCTCGTAACCCTCGGCTTCGAGCTTCTCGGCCAGCTCCGGACCACCCTCGGTGACGACCCGGCCGCCCGCGAAGACGTGGACGAAGTCGGGCTTCACGTAGCGCAGGATGCGGGTGTAGTGGGTGATGAGGAGCACGCCGGTCTCGCCGGAGGCGCGGAAGCGGTTGATGCCCTCGGAGACCACGCGCAGCGCGTCGACGTCGAGGCCGGAGTCGGTCTCGTCGAGGACGGCGATCTTCGGCTTGAGAAGCTCCAGCTGGAGGATCTCGTGGCGCTTCTTCTCGCCGCCGGAGAAGCCCTCGTTCACGTTGCGCTGGGCGAAGGCGGGGTCGATGGACAGGGCGTCCATGCCGTTCTTGAGGTCCTTGGCGAACTCGCGCAGCTTCGGGGCCTCGCCGCGCACGGCGGTGACCGCGGTGCGCAGGAAGTTGGAGACGCTGACGCCGGGCACCTCGACCGGGTACTGCATGGCGAGGAACAGGCCGGCGCGGGCGCGCTCGTCGACCGAGAGCTCCAGCAGGTCGACCCCGTCCAGCAGCACCTGGCCACCGGTGACGGTGTACTTGGGGTGACCGGCGATGGCGTACGCGAGGGTGGACTTGCCCGAGCCGTTGGGGCCCATGATGGCGTGGGTCTCACCGGAGCGGACGGTCAGGTTGACGCCACGCAGGATTTCCTTGTCCCCGACGGCGACGTGCAGGTCGCGGATCTCAAGGGTGGAGCCCGAGGGGACTCGGCTCGAATCAGACACTGTTATGACTCCTTCGAGAGCGAGACGAGGACGTCATCGCCGTCGATCTTGACTCGGTAGACGGGGACGGGCTTGGTGGCGGGCGGACCGGTGGGCTTGCCCGAACGCAGGTCGAAGCACGAACCGTGCAGCCAGCACTCCAGGGTGCCGTCGTAGACCTCACCCTCGCTGAGCCTCACCTCGGCGTGGGAGCACACGTCGTGCAGCGCGTAGACCTCGTCCCCCTGACGGACCAGGGCGACGGGGGTCTCACCCACCTCAAGGCCGATCACCCCCTCGTCGGGGATGTCGGTGACCTTGCAGACCTTCTCGAACGTCACTTCTCCAGCTCCGCCTCGACCTTGGCGAGCACGCGCTCGCGGAGCTCGGGAACCTCGATCTTCTCCAGCAACTGGGCGAAGAAGCCGCGGATGACCAGGCGGCGCGCGTCGTCGAAGGGGATTCCGCGGGCCTGGAGGTAGAAGATGTGCTCGTCGTCGAGGCGTCCGGAGGCGCTGGCGTGACCGGCCCCGGCGACCTCGCCGGTGAGGATCTCCAGGTTGGGCACCGAGTCGGCGCGGGCGCCGTCGGTGAGCAGGAGGTTGCGGTTGAGCTCGTACGTGTCGGTGCCCTCGGCCTCGACCCGGATGATCACGTCGCCGATCCAGACCGCGTGGGCGTCCTGCCCCTGCAGCGCGCCCTTGTAGACGACGTTGCTCTTGCAGTTGGGCTGCGAGTGGTCGACCAGGAGGCGGTGCTCCAGGTGCTGGCCGGCGTCGACGAAGTACAGGCCGGTCAGGTCGGCGTCGCCGCCGGGGCCGCTGTAGGAGACCGACGGCGACAGGCGCACCAGGTCGCCGCCGAGGGTGACGACGAAGCTGCGGAAGGTCGCGTCCTTGGCGAGCAACGCGTGGTGGTGGGAG
Organism: Streptosporangium fragile; assembly: GCF_039534445.1. Lineage (NCBI taxonomy): Bacteria > Bacillati > Actinomycetota > Actinomycetes > Streptosporangiales > Streptosporangiaceae > Streptosporangium > Streptosporangium fragile. Next base: position 71,204 of record NZ_BAAAVI010000012.1, read on the forward strand.
ACGTGCACGGCGTCGTCGGCCCAGTCCTGCAGGCTGATGACCCTGAGCGTGGCACCCTCGCCGACGACGAACTCGACGTTGTCGGCGTAGACCGCGCTGCCCTGGTGCTCCAGGACGACCACGGCCTCGGCCAGCGGCTCCACCCGCACGACCGTGTGGCCGTAGGCCGCGCCCTGGCCGGACCCGGTGACGGTGATCACGGTCGGCTTCGAGGCGACCGCCTCGCGCGGGACCGTGAGGACGGTGGCCTTCTCGAAGGAGGCGTACGCCTGGGCGCTGACCCGGTCGGCGGGCACATAGGCCTTGCCGATCCGCTGGTCGTCGCGGCCGACGGTCTCCACGGTGACCTCGGGGGCGGCGTCGACGTGGACGACGACGTTCGCCGCGGCCGCGGCGCCGCTGTGCAGGCCCTTCAGGCGCGACAGCGGCGTGAAGCGCCACTCCTCCTCGCGGCCGGTCGGGACCGGGAAGTCGTCCACGTTGTACGACGCCTTCTCGTGGAGGGTCGACAGGGGTTTGGTGTCGAGACCCATCAGCCGACGGCTCCTTCCATCTGCAGCTCGATCAGGCGGTTCAGCTCCAGGGCGTACTCCATCGGGAGTTCGCGCGCGATCGGCTCGACGAAGCCGCGCACGATCATCGCCATCGCCTCGTCCTCGCCGAGACCACGGCTCATCAGGTAGAAGAGCTGGTCCTCGGAGACCTTGGAGACCGTCGCCTCGTGCCCCATGGAGACGTCGTCCTCGCGGACGTCGACGTAGGGGTAGGTGTCGGAGCGGCTGATCTGGTCGACGAGCAGCGCGTCGCACTTGACGGTGCTGGCGCTGCCGTGCGCGCCCTCCTCGATCTGGACCAGGCCGCGGTAGGAGGTGCGGCCGCCGCCGCGGGCGACGGACTTGGAGATGACGGAGGAGCTGGTGTTGGGCGCCAGGTGCACCATCTTGGAGCCGGCGTCCTGGTGCTGGCCCTCACCGGCGAAGGCGACGCTGAGGGTCTCGCCCTTGGCGTGCTCGCCCATGAGGTAGACGGCCGGGTACTTCATGGTGACCTTGGAACCGATGTTGCCGTCGATCCATTCCATGGTCGCGCCCTCGTAGGCGACGGCGCGCTTGGTGACCAGGTTGTAGACGTTGTTCGACCAGTTCTGGATGGTCGTGTAGCGGCAGCGGGCGCCCTTCTTCACGACGATCTCCACGACCGCGCTGTGCAGCGAGTCGGAGGAGTAGATCGGCGCGGTGCAGCCCTCGACGTAGTGCACGTAGGAGTTCTCGTCGACGATGATCAGGGTCCGCTCGAACTGGCCCATGTTCTCGGTGTTGATCCGGAAGTAGGCCTGCAGCGGGATCTCCACGGAGACGTTCGGCGGCACGTAGATGAAGCTGCCGCCGCTCCACACGGCCGTGTTCAGGGCGGCGAACTTGTTGTCGCCGACCGGGATCACGGTCCCGAAGTACTCCTTGAAGATCTCCTCGTGCTCCTTGAGGGCGGTGTCGGTGTCGACGAAGATGACACCCTTCTCCTCAAGGTCCTCACGGATCTTGTGGTAGACCACCTCGGACTCGTACTGGGCGGCGACGCCGGCGACCAGACGCTGCTTCTCGGCCTCGGGGATGCCGAGCTTGTCGTAGGTGCTCTTGATGTCCTCGGGCAGTTCCTCCCAGGAGGCGGCCTGCTTCTCGGTCGAGCGCACGAAGTACTTGATGTTGTCGAAGTCGATGCCGCTGAGGTCGGAGCCCCAGGTGGGCAGCGGCTTCTTGCCGAACAGGCGCAGACCCTTCAGGCGCAGGTCCAGCATCCACTCCGGCTCGTTCTTCAGCGCGGAGATATTGCGGACGACCTCCTCGGACAGGCCGCGACGGGCCGTCGCGCCGGCGGCGTCCGGGTCGGCCCAGCCGAACTTGTAATTCCCGAGGCCTTCCAGCTCCGGGCGGTCGGTGACAGTCACCTTCCGGTCTCCTTGCTCGATGTATCGATCGTTTCGTGGCTTGCTGACGTTCGCGCCGCTCCGGGCGGTGGAGGGCTCGCCGGGCGCTCCCTCATGCCCGGTCCGGCCACCCGGTGGGGGCTCACATGAGTGGTGCACACGCCGTCGCCGTGGGCGATGGTCGCGAGTCTCTGCACGGGGGTGCCGAGGATGCGCGCGAACGCCTCCGTCTCGGCTTCACACAGCTGCGGGAACTCCGCGGCCACGTGCGCCACCGGGCAGTGGTGCTGGCACAGCTGCTCACCGCCGAGGCCGGCCTTGGTGGCCGAGGCGGCGTAGCCGTCGGCGGACAGGGCCTCGGCGAGGACGCGCACCCGCTGGTCTTCGGGGACCTCGCTCATCCGCGGCTGCAGCCGGGCGACGAGGCCGGCCACCTGGGACCGGGCGAACTCCGCCACGGCCTGCTCGCCCATGCGCTCGGCGAGGAAGCGCAGCGCGCTGCCCGCGAGGCCGTCGTAGGCGTGCTCGAAGGCGCTGCGCCCGGCGTCGGTGATCACGAACAGCTTCGCGGGCCGCCCGCGCCCCCGCTGGCCGCGCGGCCTGGCCGTGCGTGCCTCGGCCATCCCGTCGGCGAGCAGCGCGTCGAGATGCCGGCGGACGGCGGCCGGGGTGAGGCCGAGCCGCTCGCCGAGGGCCGCCGCGGTGACGGGCCCGCACTCCAGGATGAGCCGGGCGACACGCGCGCGCGTGCTGCGCTCGGCGGACACGCCGGCGGACCGCACGGTGGCGGTCTCCTCGACGTCTCGCATCCCGGTCATGTTTTTCACAACATCAGTGTGCCGTAATTGCTTCCCGGGCGACAAACCGATGTTCTTCCCCGGGGGGATGCAATGTGTCACGCAGGTAAGGCTTACCTAAACTGCGGAAACGCCCTTCGGCGGTCTCCGCAGGCCGACGAAGACGGCGAGCGAGACGAGGGTGAACCCGATCAGGACGACGGCCATCGGCAGCGCCGACTCCTCACCCCCGAGGCCGACCAGCGGGGCCGCGAGCGCGCCGAGCGCGAACTGCAGCACGCCGGTCAGCGCCGAGGCGCTCCCGGCGACCTGCGGGGGCTGACCGGCCAGGGCGAGCGCGCCGGTGCCCGGCAGGACGAACCCGGCCCCGCACATCATCACGAACAGCGCGGCGACCAGCACGGCCAGGGGCAGCCGCAGGACCGCGGTGGCGAGCAGCGCGACGGCCCCGGCCAGTCCGACGAACAGGCCGATGAGGATCAGCCGCGCGGGGTCGGCCCGGTGCCCGGCCAGGCGCCCGCCGATCTGCGCGGTGACGGTCAACCCGAAGGCGTTGAGGGCGAAGACCAGGGAGAACGTCTGCGGCGACGCCCCGTAGACCTCCTGGAGCACGAACGGCGAGCCGGAGATGTAGGCGAACATGGCCGCGAAGCCGAACCCGCCGGCCAGCGCGCTCGCCATGAAGGACCGGTCGCGCAGCAGGTGCCGGAAGGTGACGAGGGTGTGCCGGAGCCCGCCGCTCTCGCGCCGGTCGGCCGGGAGCGTCTCGCGCACTCCGAACAGCGCGGCGGCCAGCAGCAGCAGCCCGGCGACACTCAATGCGACGAAGACGCCCCGCCAGGAGGTGTGGTTGAGCAGCTGCGCGCCCGCGACCGGAGCCAGGATCGGCGCGAGGCCGGTGACGAGCATGAGGGTGGCGAAGATCCGGGCGATGGCCGCGCCCTCGTACAGGTCGCGGACGACCGCGCGGACGATCACCAGCGCGGCGCCGCCCGCGACGCCCTGGAGCAGGCGGAAGCCGACCAGCCCGTACACCGAGGGCGAGAAGGCGCACAGCAGCGAGGCGACGGCGTAGGCGGCGATGCCGAGCAGCAGCGGCCCCCGCCGGCCGCGCACGTCGCTGAGCGGACCGGCGACGACCTGCCCGACGGAGATCCCGATGAGGCAGGCGGTCAGGCTGAGCTGCACCTGCGCCGCCCCGGTCCCCATCTCCGCGGCGATGGCCGGGAGCGCGGGCAGGTACATGTCGATGGAGAGCGGGCCGATCGCCGACAGGGCGCCCAAGATGATCAGCAGCAGTCCTCTGCGCCGGACCGCCGGCGCCACCTCCGCTTCGACGACGGCCGCGGTCATCCCCTGTCCCCTTTTCCCTCGCACGCCACATCGGACCCGCAAGGGCCAGATGGTCCCAACTATCGTCGGGTCATCCCAATTCCTGGTTGTCGGAAATTTTCCACAAAAATTCTCGGCCGTCCGGCGGGGCGGACGGCCCGGCCGGGCGGCGGGGGGCGGAACCACCCGTCCGGGCGGCGGCGCCGGGCGGCGGCCCGGGGTCGCCGCTCTCCGGTCCGCGAGCGGGACCGGGGAGAGCAGTCCTTAGACTCGTGGCCATGGAATCCCCAGCCGTCGAGATCATCGATCTGGTCAAGAGATACGGCGGAACGACCGCGCTCGACGGCCTGACCCTCAGCGCCGCCCGCGGCGCGGTGACCGCGCTCCTCGGCCCCAACGGCGCGGGCAAGACCTCCACCGTGGAGATCTGCGAGGGGTTCCGCAGAGCCGACGCCGGCACGGTGAACGTGCTCGGGCTCGACCCGTCCAGGCAGGAGCTGCGCGCCAGGGTCGGGGTGATGCTCCAGGCGGGCGGCGTGCCCCCGGCCATGCCCTGTGGCCAGTGGCTGCGCCTGATGGCCCGCTTCCACGCCCACCCCCTCGACCCGGCGGCACTGCTGGAGCGGCTCGGGCTGACCGAGCACGCCCGCACGCCGTACCGGAGGCTCTCGGGCGGGCAGCAGCAGCGCGTGTCGCTGGCCGCGGCCGTCGTCGGCCGCCCCGAGCTGGTCTTCCTCGACGAGCCGACCGCGGGCCTCGACCCGCAGGCCAGGCACGCCTGCTGGGAGCTGGTGCGCGACCTGCGCGCGAGCGGCGTCTCGGTGGTGCTCACCACCCACCACATGGACGAGGCGGAGAAGCTCTCCGACCACATCGTCATCATCGACCACGGCCGGGTGGTGGCGGAGGGCACGCCCGCCTCGCTCACCGGAGCCGAGCGGCAGCTGCGCTTCCGCGCCCGCCCCGGGCTGTCCCTGGACGAGCTGCTGGCGGCGCTGCCGGCCGGCAGCGCCGCCAAGGAGTCACCGGCCGGGCACTACATCATCGAGGGGCAGGTCGGGCCGGAGCTGCTGGCCACGGTGACGGCCTGGTGCGCCGCCGAGGGCGTCACGGCCGACGACCTCAGCATCGAGCGGCGTACCCTGGAGGACGTCTTCCTTGAGCTGACCGGACGTGAGCTCCGATGACACCGGCGCCGGTCCGGCCCCGCCCGCGAGGCACGGCGCCGGCACCACCGGCACCCGCGCGGATCCCGCGCCCGCCCGCGGCATGCGCCCGGCCGCGCACCGGCCGTCCCCCCGACCCACCACGGCCCGCCGCCCGCCGGGCGCGGCCCGAGCCAGACCGCAGGAGAGCGAGTTGACCACCCTGGACCTCACCCCGGCCCCGGGAGCCGCGCCGCTGAGCCGGATGGTCGCGGCCCAGACGGGCGCGGAGATCAGGGCGATACTCCGCAACGGCGAGCAGCTCCTGCTCACGATGATCATCCCGGTGCTGCTGCTCGTCGGCTTCTCGGCGGCCCCGCTGGTCGACGTCGGCGGCTCCCGCGTCGACTTCACCACCCCCGGCGTGCTGGCGCTGGCGGTGATGTCCACGGCCTTCACCGGGCAGGCCATCGCGACCGGCTTCGAGCGCCGCTACGGCGTGCTGAAGCGCCTGGGCGCGAGCCCGTTGTCGCGGACCGGGCTGATGCTGGCCAAGACGCTCGCGGTGATCGCCGTGGAGGTCGTCCAGGTGGCGGTGATCTCCGTGGTGGCGGTCGCCCTGGGGTGGCGCCCGGCGGGCTCGCCCCTGACCGCGGGGCTGCTGATCGTGCTCGGCACCGCCGCATTCAGCGGACTCGGCCTGCTGATGGCGGGCACCCTGCGCGCCGAGGCCACGCTCGCCGCGGCCAACCTGGTCTATCTGGTCCTGCTCGGCTGCGGCGGGGTGATCTTCCCGCTGTCGAAGTTCCCCGAGTCGGTGCGGCCGGTGCTGGAACTGCTGCCGATCTCGGCGCTGACCGGCGGGCTGCGCTCGGTGCTGGCCGGCGGGGCCGGCCTGCCGCTGGCCGCCATGGCGGTCCTGGCGGCCTGGGCCGCGGTCTCGCTCTTCCTGACCTCGCGTACCTTCCGCTGGGAGTGAGCGCGTACGTGAGGATCGGATGATTTCTCGCTGAAACAATCATTAACAATGATCATCAGGGTCTAGCATCCCCTGGTGATCGTTACCGAAACACGGGCCCCCTCCCGTCCGGCAGCACGGCAACCGGCACGGATCTGGCCGAACGCGGCCGCGGGGATCGTCGCCATACTCGTCGCCCTCGCCGGCTCCTCCGCGGTCTCCCACTCGGGAGACGAGCTGGCCACCCTCAGCGCGGCCCGCCGCGGCCTGGGTGGCCTCTGGGAGCTGGCGCAGCATATCGACGGGCACTTCCTGCCCTACTACGGGTTCATGCATCTCTGGCTGGAACTCGGCCAGGCCGAGTGGTGGATGCGGTTGCCCTCGGCGCTCGCGACCGGCGCCGCCGCCGCGCTGATCGCCGACCTGGGGCGGCGACTGGGCTCGCCGCCCGCGGGGTTGTTCGCGGCCGTCGTCTACGTCCTGCTGCCGTCGGTCTCCTACCACGGGCAGAACGCCCGCCCCTACGCGTTCGCCGCCGCCGCCGCGGTGCTGGCCACCTGGGCGCTGCACCGGGCGATGGAGGAGCCGGAGCGGCGCGCGGGCTGGTGGAGGTACGCGGCGGCCGTCGGGCTGCTCGGCTGCACGCAGGTGTTCTCGCTGCTCGTGCTGGCCGCCCACCTGTCGGCGGTGGGCCTGTACGGCCGGGGCGTGCTGCCCAGGACGGTGGCGAGCATGGCTGTGGGATGCGTCCCCGGCGCGATGTGGACCGCGGTCGGCTTCGCCGAGCGGCACGCGATCAGCTGGATCAAGCTGCCCGAGCCGGACGTGTTCCTGGCGCTGCCCAAGATGATCGGGGGCACCGCCCTGGCGGGATGCGCCGTGCTGATCCTCGCGGTGGCCGCGCCGCTCGTGCGCCGGCGGCACGGCGCCGACCGGCTCTGGATCGCGCTGCTGGCCGGCTGGGCCGTGCTGCCGCCCCTGCTGCTGTTCGCCGTGTCCTATCTGGTCTCCCCGGTCTACGTCGACCGCTACCTGTTCGCGACGGTGCCCGCGTACGCGCTGCTGGCCGGTCTCACGCTCGCCGCGGTGCCCCGCGCGGTGGCCGGGCCCGCTCTGGCGGGCGTCCTGGTGGCGGGACTCCCCGGGCAGCTGGACGTCCGCCGGGAGGACGGGCACCACGAGAACTTCCCCCGGGCGGTGCGGATCATCACGGACGCGGCCGAGCCCGGCGACGCGATCGTCTACGGGCGCTCCTCGCTGCGTGAGGGCTTCCTCTACTACGGGGGCGGGAGCCTCCCCGACGACGTGCTGCGCACGGGTTCCGCCCCCCTGCCGGACTCCTTCGGGTACCCCGAGCGGGCCGACCTCGCCGCCGCCGTGGAGGGTCGCGAGCGGGTCTGGGTGATCTGGCGCGGCGGCTCCGCGGCGGCCTCGGGCGTCGACCGGGTCGGCGAGCTGACCGAGGAGGGGTTCACCCGCGTCAAGGCCTGGCAGGTGGGCCGGGTGCCCGGGATGACCGTGGCGCTCTACACCCGGTAGGCCCGTCCCGACGGGGCGTCTCATATGACGGACACCGCCGGAAAACGCCGGCCGGGGCAGGTAAGGTGCCAATCGATATATCACGCCTGACATGAGGAGCACTGTGACCGCCGAAGCCCTGCACGGCCCGGCCGAACCGTACCGGCCGGGGCCGACCGGGCCCGGGGCGCTGCTGCGGGCCGCGGCGGACGCCATCCCGCCGTCCGGGCTGGTCCTGCTGGCCATCCTGTCGGTGCAGGTCGGGGCCGGGTTCGCCAAGGACCTGTTCGCCCAGCTCCCGCCGAGCGCGGTGGTGTTCCTGCGGATCGCGATGGGCGCGCTGATCATGGGCGTGATCGCCCGTCCCCGGCTGAAGGGGCTGACCCGGGCGGACCTCGGGGTGGGTGTGGCGTTCGGCGTGACGCTGGGCGTGATGAACCTGTCGTTCTACGAGGCCCTGGCCCGGCTGCCCATGGGCATCGCGGTGGCGATCGAGTTCCTGGGCCCGCTGGGGGTCGCGGTGGCCGCCTCGCGGCGCCGGCTGGACCTGCTCTGGGTGGTGCTGGCCGGCTCGGGTGTGGTGCTGCTCGCCCCCTGGGGAACGGCCGCCTCCGGCATCAGCTGGGCCGGCATCGGCTTCGCGCTGGTCGCGGCGGCCTGCTGGGCCGGTTACATCCTGCTCTCGGCCGCCGTGGGCCGGCGCTTCCCCGGCACGACCGGCCTGGCCTTCGCCATGATCGTCTCGGTGGTGCTGATCGCCCCGGTGGGCATCGGGTCGGGCGGCGCCGACCTGCTCCAGCCGGAACTGCTGCTGATCGGGCTCGGCGTGGGCCTGCTCTCCTCGGTCATCCCCTACTCGATCGAGCTGGAGGCGCTGCGCAGGATGCCCAAGCGGGTCTTCGGCATCCTGATGAGCCTGGAGCCCGCGGTGGCCGCGATGGTCGGCCTGCTGGTGCTGGGCGAGGTGCTTCAGGTACGGGAGTGGGCCGCCATCGGGTGCGTGGTCGTCGCCAGCGTCGGGGCCACCCGCAGCGGCGGCTGAGCCCGGCCCCGGCCTCCCGGCGGGCCTGCCCCGGCCCGGAATGTCAATTCTCCGGATTGCTGGCCCAGATGCCCCGGACATGCCGGATGTGGTCGCGCATCAGCCGCTCGGCGCCGCCCGAGTCGCCCGCGGAGAGCAGGGAGAGCAGGGTCAGGTGCTCGCGGGCGGAGTCGGCGAGGCCGCCCCTGCGGTGCAGGGCCGACAGGCCGTACAGGCGGGCCCGGTTGCGCAGGTCGCGCACCACCTCCACGAGGTGGGCGTTGCCGCCCAGCGACAGCAGCTCCAGGTGGAAGCGGATGTCGGCGTCCACGTAGGCGAGCAGGTCGCCGCGCTCGGCCGCGTCGACGATCTGCTGGGCCAGCGGGCGGAGCCGCTCGAAGCTCGGGGCGCGGCCGGCGTCGGCGAGCTGCGCGACCGTGGGCACCTCGATGAGCCTGCGGATCTCGGTGAGCTCGTCCAGGTCGCGGTCGGACAGCTCGGTGACCCGGAAGCCCTTGTTGCGCACCGCCTCGACGAGGCCCTCCTTGGCCAGGTCGAGCATCGCCTCGCGCACGGGGGTGGCCGAGACGCCGAACTGGGCGGCGAGCACCGGGGCGGAGTACACCATGCCGGGCCGCATCTCGCCGGTGATCAGGGCCGCCCGCAGCGCGTGGGCCACCTGCTCCCGCAGGCTCTGCCTCTCGCCCACGGCCGGCAGGTCGAGCCGGTCGTCCGCCGTAGGAGCCATACCAGCGCCTCTCATGTTCATATCGCCCGTGTCCACGCCTCGTAGGCGGCTCCCGCCACCACCAGGTCCTCCCATGCCATGCCCACGCTCTTGAACACCCGGGGGCCGGACCGGAGGGACACGGCACCGGCGACCAGTTCCCGGAGGTTCCCCGCGAGATGACCAGTGGTGATCGTACCGTTCCCCAGGGGGACCAGGAGATCCCCCGCCTCGGCCAGGGCGGCGGTACGGGCCTCGACGACGACCGTGGCGCGGGCCACGAGGCCGTCGTCGAGCTCGCGGGCGTCCGGCTCGTGGGAGCCGACCGCGACCACGGTGACGCCGTCGCGGATCAGGGCGCCGTCGAACAGCGGGGTCCTGGCGCTGGTGCAGCAGGCGACCAGGTCGGCCCCGTCCGGGCCCTCGGCGGTCACGGCGCGGACGCCCCCGGCCGCGCACCGGGCGGCGAACGCCTCGGCCCGGCGCGGATCCCTGGCGATCACGTTCACCTGTTCCACCGGCCGGACCGCGCGGAAGGCCTCGACATGCCCCCGGGCCTGCGGGCCCGTGCCGTACACCGCCATGGTCGCCGCCCCCGGCTCGGCCAGGTGGCGCACGGCGAGCGCGGAGACGGCCGGGGTGCGCAGGGCGGTCAGCGCGACGCCGTCGATCGCGACCAGCGGGGCCAGGGTCTCGCCGTCCATCAGCAGGTACGTGCCCTGGATGCGGGGCAGGCCGCGGGCGGGGTTGGCCGGGGCGACCCCGGCGACCTTGATCCCAGCGTACCGGCCCCAGGCGGCGGGCATCAGCAGCAGCTGCCCGGCGGGGACCGGCACGACGGGCCGGAGCGGGCTGTCCTCCGGGTCGAGGCCGGCGCGCAGGGCGTCGTGCAGGCACCGCACGGCCGCGGCCATGGGAACCAGCTCGCGCAGCGCGCGCCCGTCCAGGTACGGCAGGCCGCTCATCGGAGGCTGAACCCCGCGCCGACCGGGTCCCGCGGGTCGAGCGTGAAGCGGTGCACCCCGGTGCAGTAGGCCATGCCCTCCACCTCGGGGATCACCCCCTCCGGGGTCACCTCGGCCACCCGGGCGCGGAAGGTCGTCCCGACGATGCTCTCGTGCACGAGGGTGCCGGTGAAACCGTCGTCGTGCAGCAGCGCCAGCCGGGCGGCGGTGCCGGAGCCGCAGGGCGAGCGGTCCACCTCGCCGTCGGCGAAGACCGTGACGTTGCGCTGGTGCCCGGGGCCGAGCTCCTCGTGGAAGATGACGCCGTAGACGCCGGAGAGCCGGTCGTCGTCCGGGTGCCCGGCCGCCGGGTGGCCGGCCAGGGCGGCCTTGACGGCCCGGCCGAGCGCGATCAGCTCGGTCAGGTGCTCGGGCGCGACGCTCAGCCCGAAGGCCGCGGCCGGGACCGAGGCGTAGATCGCCCCGCCGTAGGCGACGTCGACCGCGACCCCGGCCAGGCGGTCCGCGGCGCTCCCCCGCGCGGCCCGCGGCGGGTCGAGCCGGACGCCGCGGGCCAGCGCGTAGGAGGGGACGTTGCGGAAGGTGACGGCCTCGATGAGACCCGCCACGCAGCGGACCCTGGCCGTCACCCTGCCGGACGGGACGTCGACCACCACGTCGGTCTCCCCGTTGAGGTCGGCGACGACCAGCTCGCTCTGCACGGCGTACACGCCGAGCGCGATGGTGCCGTGCCCGCAGGCGGTGGAGTAGCCGTCCTTGTGCCAGAACAGCGCGCCGAGGTCGGCGCCGGGGCCGTCCGGGGGGACGAGGAAGCAGCCGTACATGTCGGCGTGCCCGCGCGGCTCGTGGCAGAGCAGCCGCCGCACGGCGTCGATCTCCGGCGCCCGGGCCGCCTCCCGGCGCTCCAGGACCGTGTGCCCGGGGATGTCCGGTGCCCCCGCGGTCACGATCCGGAACGGCTCTCCGGCGGTGTGGTAGTCGATGGTCTCGATCATCTCTCCCCGTTCCGTCAGACCCCGCCGAGGTAGGCCTCGACCACCCGGGCGTCCTGACGCAGCTCGGCGGCCGGGCCGTCCAGAACGCACGCGCCGTTCTCGATGACGTAGCCGCGATGTGCGATCTTGAGGGCGGCGGTCGCGTTCTGCTCGACGAGCAGCACCGAGGTGCCTTCGGCGTTGATACCCGCGATGAGCTCCATGATGGAGGCGACCACCAGCGGCGCCAGGCCCATGGAGGGCTCGTCGAGCAGCAGCAGCCGGGGCCCGGTGACCAGCGCCCGGCCGATGGCGAGCATCTGCTGCTCACCGCCGGAGAGCGTGCCGCCCTGCTGGGCGCGCCGCTCGGCCAGACGGGGCAGCAGCTCGTAGACGCGGTCGATCCGCCCGCGCGTCTCGGCCCGGTCGCGCAGCAGGTAGCCGCCCAGCTGGAGGTTCTCGTGCACGGTGAGCGTGCTGAAGATCCTGCGCCCCTCGGGGACGTGCACCAGGCCGCGCGCGGTGATCCGGTGGGGTTTCTCCCGGGTCACCTCCCGCCCGTCGAAGACGACCCTGCCGCCGCTGGGCCGCACCAGCCCGGAGACCGCCGCGAGCGTGGTGGTCTTGCCCGCGCCGTTGTTGCCGAGCAGGGCGACGATCTCCCCCTCGGCCACGGTGAGGGACAGGCCGCGCAGGGCGTGCACCCCGCCGTAGTGGACGTCGAGCCCGTCGATCTCAAGCACTGTCGTCACTCCCGAGGTAGGCCTCGATGACGGCCGGATCGCGCCGGACGTCCTCGGGGCGGCCGTCGGCGATCTCCCTGCCGAAGTTGAGCACGACCACCCGCTCGGAGACCTCCATGACCAGGCCCATGTCGTGCTCGATGAGCACGATGGCGACGCCCAGCTCCCGGATCCGCCGGATCAGGTCGAGCATCTCGGCCTTCTCGCCGTGGTTGAGCCCGGCGGCGGGCTCGTCCAGGAGCAGCAGGTCCGGGCGGCGGGCCAGGGCGCGGGCGATCTCGGTGCGGCGCTGCTCCCCGTAGGGCAGGTGGCGGGCCGCGCCGTACCGGTCGCCGCGCAGGCCCACGAAGTCCAGCCAGTGGTGGGCCTGCTCGGTGCACTCGCGCTCGGAGCGCCGGTAGCGCGGGGTGTGCAGCAGGGCGTCGAGGACGCTCTGGCGCAGCCACAGGTGCGCTCCGGCGCGCACGTTGTCCAGGACCGACAGCTCGCCGAAGAGCCGCAGATTCTGGAAGGTCCGCGCCACGCCCAGGGCCGCGACGGCCGAGGGCCGCAGGCCCGTCAGATCCGTGCCGCGCAGGGTGATCCGGCCGGAGGCCGGCCGGTAGAAGCCGGTGACGCAGTTGAAGGCCGACGTCTTGCCCGCCCCGTTGGGACCGATGACGGAGACGATCTCCGCCTCGCCCACCGAGAACGACAGCCCGTCGATGGCCACCAGCCCGCCGAAGGACAGACGTAGATCCGCGACGTCGAGCAGGTTCACGGGACCTCCCTGGAGCGGGCCGGCCAGAGCCCCTGCGGGCGCAGGAGCATGACGACGATGAGGAGGACGCCGAACAGGAGGAACCGGTGGTCGGCGAGGTCGCGCAGGATCTCCGGCAGGACGCTGATCACGACGGCGCCGACGACGACGCCGGAGACCGAGCCCATGCCGCCGAGGACCACGGCCATCAGCACCAGCGCGGACGACAGGAAGGTGAAGCTGCCCGGGGAGATGGCCGAGAGCTGGGCGGCGAACAGCACCCCGGCCAGGCCTCCCCAGACCGCCCCGGCGATGTAGGCGGCGAGTTTGACGCGGTAGGTGTGCACGCCCATGGCCTCGGCGGCGTCCTCGTCCTCGCGGACGAAGCGCCAGGCCCGGCCGAGCCGGGAGCGGCCCAGGCGGGCCGAGCCGAGCACGGCCAGCGACACGACGGCCACGGTGACGTAGTAGAAGGCCGCCGGATGCTCGACCAGGTGCGGGATGCCGTAGATGCCCGAGGGGCCGCCGGTGACGTCCAGGTTGTTGGCCGTGATGCGGATTATCTCGCCGAAGCCCAGGGTGACGATGGCGAGGTAGTCGCTGCGCAGCCGCAGGGTGGGGGCTCCGATGACGACCCCGGCGACGACCGTGACCACGATGACGGCGGGCACGGTGGCGAGCAGGGGCACCTCGAAGCGGGTGGCCAGCACGCCGCTGGTGTAGGCGCCGACCGCGAAGAAGGCGACGTAGCCCAGGTCCAGCAGGCCGCAGTAGCCGACCACGATGTTCAGCCCGGCGGCGAGCATCACGGCGATGGCCGCGCTGGTCATGACCGACAGCGCGTACGGCGTGGCGTCGACGAAGGGGGCGAGGAGCGCGACGAGCAGGCCGGCGAGCCCGGCCCACCGGTTTCCCATCAGCCGCGAGGCCAGGCTGGGCGGCCGGTCGGTGCCCAGGCGGCGGACCTTGGTCGTGGTCATACGCGCTCCGTCACGCGCTCGCCGAGCAGGCCCGTGGGCCGCACGGTCAGGAACAGGATCAGCACCCCGAAGGCGAACACGTCGCGCCACTCGCCGCCCAGCCAGAACGTGCCGAACGACTCCAGCAGCCCGAGCAGCAGCCCGCCGAGCATCGTGCCGGGGATGTTGCCGATGCCGCCGATGACCGCCGCGGTGAAGGCCTTGAGCCCGATCAGGAAGCCCATCAGGAAGTCGATCTTCCCGTAGTAGGCGCCGGCCATCACGCCCGCGGCCCCCGCGAGGGCCGAGCCGATGAAGAAGGTCCGCGAGATGACCGCGTCGACGTCGATGCCCATCAGCGCGCTGGTGCGGGGGTCCAGCGCGATGGCCCGCATCGCCCGTCCCTCGCGGGTGCGGGTGACCAGCAGGTTGAGCCCTGCCATGAGGAGCACGGCCACCCCGACCAGCACGAGCTGCTGCGGGGTGAGCCGGGCGCCCAGGACCTCCAGCGAGGAGCCGCCCAGGCGCACCGGATAGACCCGGGGGTCCGCGCCGGCCACGGCGCGCATGCCGTACTCCAGGGCGAACGAGGCGCCCACGGCGGTGATCAGCAGGGAGAGGCGGGGTGCGCGGCGCAGCGGCCGGTAGGCGATCCGCTCCAGCGCCACCCCGGCCAGGCCGGTGACGGCCATGGTCGCCAGGAGCACCGCCAGCAGCAGCGGCAGGGCCATGGTGGGGGACACGCCGCCCACCGCGCCGAGGATGGCGAAGCCGGTGAACGCGCCGAGCATGTACAGGTCGCCGTGGGCGAAGTTCAGCAGCTTGATGATCCCGTAGACCATGCTGTAGCCCAGGGCGACCAGGGCGTAGAACGAGCCGACGAACAGGCCGTTCCAGACGAGCTGGGTCATCCGGCCGCTCCCGTCCCGCGCGGGGCGGCCGGGGCGCCGCGGCGGGCGGCGCCCCTTCCCCCGGCGCGTGGGCCCGCGGTGCTCCCGGTCATCGCAGCGAGTCCTGCAGGGCGAACGTGTCGCCCTTGACGACGAGGATCTGGAAACCGCCGTTCGCCAGGGTGTGCTCCGGCGTGAACTTCAGCGGCCCCGAGAACATCGCGAAGCCGTCGATCGCCTCCAGCGCGGCGATGACCTTGGCGCCGTCGGTGCCGCCCGCCTTGGTGATCGCCTCGGCGGCCAGCCGGACGGCGTCGTAGGCCTGGTTGGAGTAGGGGCCGGGCTCGGCGCCGAACTTCTTCCGGTAGGCGTCGATCCACCCGGCCGCGCCTTCCAGGGTCTCGGGGGTCTGGGTCATCGTGGCGTAGACGCCCTCGGCGGCCTCGGCTCCGGCGATCTCGATCAGCTTGGGCGAGACGGAGCCGTCACCGACCATGATCGCGCCCTTGTAGCCGGCCTGGCGGAGCTGGCGGGCGATGAGGCCGCCCTCCTGGAAGTAACCGGTCCAGTAGACGAAGTCGGGCTTCTTGGCCAGCACGTTGGTGATGTTGGGGCTGTAGTCGCTCTCCTTGGGGGTGACCGCCTCGGTGATCACCGCCTCGGCGCCGCCCGGGGCGTCGAGCAGTTCCCGGGTGCGCAGCGCGATGTCCTTGGAGTAGCTGGTGTTGTCGTGCATGAGGGCGACGCTCTTGGCGGCCTGCTTGACGATCCACTTCTCGGCGGCGGCGGCCTGCTGGGAGCCGGTGCCGTTGATCAGGAAGACGTGCTTGAGCTTCTGGTCCACCAGCTCCTGGGAGTTGGCGGCCGGAATGATCATGGGGATGTCCGCCTTGCCGAAGATCGGCAGGGTGGGCAGCGTCGCGCCGGAGCAGTAGCCGCCCACCGAGATGTCGACGCCCTCGGTGACCAGCTTGTTGGCGGCGGCGGCCGCCGCCTGGGCGTCGCAGGCGTCGTCGGCGGTCTTCAGTTCCAGCTTGCGGCCGAGCACGCCGCCCTTGGCGTTGATCTCGTCGATCGCGAGCTGCGCCGCGTTGCTCATGTAGGGGCCGATGGCGGCCTCGCTGCCCGACTGGGGGATCAGCATGCCCAGGACGATCGGTTCGTTCTCGCCGGCCTCCCGGCCGCTTTCCCCGCCTCCGCCGAGCAACCCCTGGCCGCATCCGGTGACCAGGAGAACGAGGAGGGCGAGTGACGTGAAGGACTTCAGGGGGATGGCACGCATGTGCGGCTCCTCACATCAGGTGATGTGTGACATGCCACTAGCAATCCAAGAACGCGTCAAGCGCCGAAACAAGACCGTTAGCGTTAAGACACTGTTTCTCGGCCCGGGACGGATCCGGTCATGCCGGAACCCGCGCCGGGGCCCGCGGTGAGACGAGCGCCGCGCCGGCCGGTACCGGGCACGGCGCCGCCCGGCCCGGACCGCGCCGAACCGGACCGCCGGAGGCGCGTCGGACCTGGTCCGGCCCGCTTCGGCCGGGGCAGCGCCCGGGTCGTACGGGAGACGGCAGCCGGGTCGTGGAGGGCGGCGGGGCCCGGCCGCCACCGCCCTACCCGGACCCGTCGGCGTAGACGGCCGCGCGCGCGGCCCGGCAGTCGGGGTCCTCCTCGGCGGCCCGGTTGAGCCTGTCGGCCAGGAGGGCCGCGGCCTCGGCGAAGTGGGCCAGGCGCTCGGCGCCGAGGGTCTCCAGGACGAAGCGGCGGACGGACTCCTCCCGGACCCGCCGGGCGCGCGCGGCGGCTTCCCGGCCGGCGGCGGTGAGGATGATGTCCCAGCCGCGGGCGTCCTCGGTGCAGGCGTCGCGTTCGAGCAGGCCGCGTGTGCTCATCCGGGCGATCTGGTGGGAGAGGCGGCTCTTCTCCCACTGCAGCGCCCAGCGCAGTTCCAGCGCCCGCATGCGCGCGCCGGGGGCGTCCAGGAGCACGTCGAGGATCTGGTGGTCGGCCTCGGACAGGCCGGTGGCGCGGGTCAGCTCGCGCGCGAGGTGCGCGGCGAGCTGCGCGTGGACGGTGGTGTAGCTCCGCCACGCGTCCAGCTCCGCCGGTCTGGGGCTCGCCGATGGCTGCTGCACGGTCATACATGCACCTTATGTCGCTGAAGGTTGATACGTCACCTTAAAGGTTGATATATCATCTAAAATAGATATGGTTGATACGTCTACCATCTACGACGGAGGAGCACATGCCCGACTATGGCCACGACCTACGGTTCGGATCGTTCATCACGCCACAGAACCGCAGGCCGGAGGCGGCAGTCGACCTCGCCCTCCTGAGCGAGCGGGCAGGCCTGGATCTCGTCACGTTCCAGGACCACCCCTACCAGCCGGGATTCCTGGACACCTGGACGCTGCTGAGCTGGGTGGCCGCCCGGACCGAGCGCGTCCACCTGGCCGGCAACGTCCTCAACCTGCCGCTGCGCCCCCCGGCCGTGCTGGCCCGCTCGGTGGCCAGCCTGGACCTGCTCTCGGGCGGGCGGATCGAGCTCGGCCTGGGAGCGGGAGCCTTCTGGGACGCGATCGAGGCCATGGGCGGCCGGCGCCTCACCCCCGGGCAGGGCGTGGCCGCGCTGAGCGAGGCCATCGACGTGATCCGCGGCATCTGGGATGCCGACGAGCGCCGGGTGCTGCGGGTGGAGGGCGACCACTACTCGGTCAACGGGGCCAAACGGGGTCCCGCCCCGGCGCACGAGGTGCCGATCTGGCTCGGGGCCTACAAGCCGAAGATGCTGCGCCTGATCGGCGCGAAGGCCGACGGCTGGCTGCCCAGCCTCGGCTACCTCCGGCCGGGGGACATCCCCGCGAACAACAAGCTCATCGATGAGGCGGCCGTCGAGGCGGGCCGCGACCCTCGCGAGATCCGACGCCTGCTCAACATCACGGGCGACTTCCGCGCCTCCGGCGACGGCCCGCTGCGGGGCCCCGCCGGCCGGTGGGTGGAGCAACTGCTGCCCCTGGTCCTTCGGGACGGCGTCAGCACGTTCATCCTCGCCTCCGACGATCCGCAGGACATCCAGACCTTCGCCCGGGAGGTCGCCCCGGCCCTGCGCGAGGCCGTCGCGGCCGGGCGGGCCTCCGCCGGCACGCACGCCGCTCCGGTGCGTCCGGCCCGCGCGCTCGCGCTGCGGCACCCGGGGATCGACTACGACGCGCTGCCCGAATCGCTGGCCGCCGTCGCCGTCGAGCCCGGCGACCACGGCTACGAGGACGTGCGCTCCTCCTACGTGTGGCCCGGCTCGCCCGGGCTCGTCCTGCGCGCCACCACGCCGCGGCAGGTGGCCGACGCGCTGGCGTTCGCCCGCGGCCAGAACGTGCCGATGTCGGTGCGCAGCGGCGGGCACGGCATCAGCGGCCGGTCCACCAACGACGGCGGCATCGTCGTCGACGTCGGCGCGATGAACGGCGTCGAGGTGATCGACCGCGAGCGGCGGCTGGTGCGCGTCGGCGCCGGAGCCCGCTGGGGCGAGGTGGCCGAGGCGCTCGCCCCGTACGGGCTGGCCATCAGCTCCGGCGACTACGGCGACGTGGGCGTGGGCGGCCTGGCGACCGCCGGCGGGCAGGGTTTCCTGGGGCGCTCCTACGGGCTGACCATCGACCATGTGGTGGGCGCCGAGGTCGTCCTGGCCGACGGGCGGATCGTGCGCGCGGACGCCGACCACCACCCCGACCTGTTCTGGGCCCTGCGCGGCGCGGGCGGCAACATGGGCGTCGTCACCTCCTTCGACATCGAGGCCGCCGAGGTGGGCGACGTCGTCTTCGCCGCCATCGTGCACGACGCCTCCGATACCGCCGCGTTCCTGGAAAGCTGGGGGCGGCTGGTCGAGGAGAGCCCCCGGCGGCTGACGGCCTTCCTCTCGGCGTTCCCCGGACGCTCCGGCGGATCCGTCCTGGCGCAGACCCTCATCGTGTGGGCCGGTGACGACACCGACGCCGCCGTCCCGGCGATCCAGCCGTTCCTGGACCTCGCCCCCGTGCTGCAGCAGCAGGCCCAGCTCGCCCCGTACGCCGCCGTCGTCGCGCCGCACCACAACCGGCATCGGGGCCAGGCCGGCCTGCGCAGCCACTCCGCCCTGGTCGACCACCTCGACGGCGCCACCGCGGCCGTGGTGGCCGGCATGTTCGCCGACGGCGACGTCGCCATGTTCCAGGTGCGCTCGGTCGGGGGCGCGGTCAACGACGTCGCCCCGGACGCCACCGCCTACGCCCACCGCACGCAGAACTTCTCCCTGAGCGTGGTGGCCCCCGAGTCACGGCACGCGCACGCCGAGCGGGCGTGGGAACGGCTCGGCGTGGACGCGATCTACCTGAGCCTCGAGTCGCACGGCGACGACAGGCTGCTGGCCAGGGCGTTCCCGCCGCCCACCCTGCGACGGCTGCGGCAGGTCAAGGCCGTCTACGACCCGCGCAACGTCTTCCGGCACAACTTCCCCGTCACCCCGGAACCGGGCCGGTAGGACGATCAGAGCAGGAAACCTCCGGGGAACGGGTCACGGGGATCGAGGAAGTACTGCGCGGTACCGGTGACCCACGCCCGGCCGGTGATCGTCGGGACCACCGCGGGCAGCCCGGCCACCGCCGTCTCCTCGACGAGCCGGCCGACGAACCGCGTGCCGATGAACGACTCGTTGACGAAGTCGGCGCCGAGCCCGAGCTCGCCCCTGGCGTGCAGCTGGGCCATCCGCGCGCTGGTGCCGGTGCCGCACGGTGAGCGGTCGAACCAGCCGGGGTGGATCGCCATCGCGTGCCGGGAGTGCCGGGCGTCGGAGCCCGGCGCGGTGAACTGCACGTGGTGGCAGCCGCGGATGCCCGGATCCAGCGGGTGGACGGGCTCGTCCTGCTCGTTGATCGCCTGCATGATCGCCAGGCCGGCGTCGAGGATCCGCTGCTTGTGCGAGCGCTCGAAGGGCAGGCCGACCGAGGCGATCGGCAGGATGGCGTAGTAGTTGCCGCCGTAGGCCAGGTCGTAGGAGACCTCCCCGAGGCCGGGCACCTTGACCGCGCGGTCCAGGCCCGCGCTGAAGGAGGGGACGTTGGTGATGGTGACCGCGGTCGCGGCGCCGTCCTCGACCCGGACGTCGGCGACGACCAGCCCGGCGGGGGTGTCCAGCCGGATGGTGGTGACCGGCTCGGTGACCTCGACCATGCCGGTCTCGACGAGGACGGTGGCCACGCCGATGGTGCCGTGCCCGCACATGGGCAGGCAGCCGGAGACCTCGATGTAGAGCACGCCGTAGTCGGCGTCGGGCCGGGTGGGCGGCTGCAGGATGGCCCCGCTCATCGCCGAGTGGCCGCGCGGCTCGTACATCAGGAGGGTGCGGATGTGGTCCATCTCCGCGAGGAAGTGCTCGCGCCGCTCGGCCATGGTGGAGCCGGGGATGACCCCCACTCCCCCGGTGATCACCCGGGTGGGCATGCCCTCGGTGTGGGAGTCCACCGCATGGAAGACCCTCTTCGTCCTCATTGATTCTCCTCGCGGGGAAGGGTGGCGTGCCGGGGTCGGCAGGGGACGGTCGCCGGGGAGCCGGCGGGGAGTGCGGCCGGACGCGGGGTCACAGCCGGGCGCGGGACTCCGGCCCGGCACGGGGTCGCCGGGCCCGGCCGGGGACGGGGGCTAGCGCAGGCCCTCGGCAAGGGCCTTCTCCGTGGCGGCGCGCACGGCGGCCTCCTGCTCGGGGACGAGCGCGAGCCTGGGCGGGCGGCACCTGCCGCCCTTACGACCGGCCAGGTCCATGGAGAGCTTGATGGCCTGCACGAACACCGGCTTGGAGTCCCAGCGCAGCAGCGGGTGGAGCGCGCGGTAGAGCGGCAGCGCGGTGGCCGTGTCGCCGGCGACCGCCGCCCGGTACAGGGCCACGGTGGACTCCGGCAGCGCGTTGGGAAAGCCCGCCACCCAGCCGACCGCGCCGGCGACGGCCAGCTCCAGCAGCACGTCGTCGGCGCCGACCAGCACGTCCAGGCCGGGGGCGAGCTCGGCGATCTCGTAGATCCGGCGGACGTCGCCGGTGAACTCCTTGACCCCCACGATCAGGCCCTCGGCGTGGAGGGTGGCCAGCAGCCCCGGAGTGAGGTCCACCCTGGTGTCGAAGGGGTTGTTGTAGGCGACGATCGGCAGGCCTGCCCTGGCGACCTCGCGGTAGTGCTCCACCACGGTCCGGTCGTCGGCGCGGTAGGCGTTGGGCGGCAGGAGCATCACGGCCCGGCAGCCGGCCTCGCCGGCCTGCTCGGCCCAGCGGCGCGCCTCCAGGGCGCCGTAGGCGGCGACGCCCGGCATCACCCGGTCACCGCCGACGGCCGCGACCGCGGTCTCCACGACCGCGGCCCGCTCCCGGGAGGTCAGCGTCTGGTACTCGCCCAGCGACCCGTTCGGCACCACGCCGTCGCATCCGGAGTCCACCAGCCACCGGCAGTGCTCGGCGTAGCCGTCGAGGTCGACGGAGAGGTCGTCGCCGAGGGGCAGCGCGGTGGCCACCATCACGCCGTGCCAGGGCTTCACGCGGGATGCCATCGTTTCATCCTTCCGAAGGGGTTGCGGATCGGCCCGAAGGGGGCCGGGTCGGCGCGGCGAGGTCGCCGAGCCGGACGGGCTGGGCGATCGGGCGCCGGGGCGCCGCGGGATTCTCACCGACGAGACATGCGACCGCGTAGCCGCACATCCGGCCCTGGCACCACCCCATCCCGGGGCGGGCCAGCAGTTTGACGGAGCGCGCGTCGGTGGCGCCCATGGCCTGCGCCTCGCGCACGGCCGACAGGGGCACCTCCTCGCAGCGGCAGACGAGCGTGTCGTCGCGGAGCCAGCCCCGCCAGCCCGGCCGTACCGGGTAGGCGTCGTGCAGCACCCGTGCGAAGGCGGCGAGCCGGTCCCTGCGGCGGGACAGAACGGGGTCGGGCGGCACGGGACGGCCCAGGTCCGCGGCGGCGGCCCGGCCCGCGATGCGCCCCTCGACCTCGGCGAGGACCGCGCCGCCGACGCCGGTGGTCTCCCCGGCCGCGTAGACGCCGGGCACGCTGGTACGCATACCCGCGTCCACCGTGACGACCGGGCTGCCGTCGGCGTCGTGCCGGGTCGCGCAGCCCAGCTGGACGGGCAGGTCGAGCTGGGGGACGAAGCCGTAGCCGTAGGCGAGGGTGTCGCACTCGACGGTCCTGGTGGAGACCGGCCGCCAGTCCCTGTCGAGCCTGGCCACGGTGACGTGGGTGAGCGCGGTCCCGCCGTGGGCGGCGACGACCGCCTCGCGGCCCCGGTAGGGGACCCGGTGGCGGGCCAGGACCGCGGCGTACCCGAGGGCCTCGCCGGCCTTGCCCGCGGCGAGCAGCGGGTGGGCGGCCGGTCCGAACCTGCCGTTGGCCTCGTGCACCCCGGTCACCTCGGCGCCGGCCGCGGCCAGGCCCGCGGCGACCGGGAGCAGGAACGGGCCCGTACCGGCGACCACGACCCTGCGGCCCGCGAGGACCAGCTCACCCTTGAGCAGCGCCTGCGCGCCGCCCGCGGTGAGCACGCCGGGCAGGTCCCAGCCGGGGAAGGGCACCGGCCGGTCGTGCGCGCCGGTGGCGATCAGCAGTCCGCGCGCGGTGACCGTGCGGGGCCGTTCCTCGCGGTCCCCCTCCAGGCACCGTACGGTGAACGCCTCTCCCGCGCGCCCGACCGCCCAGACGCGGTGGCGCAGCAGCAGGTCGGCCCGCTCGCGGAGCGCCTCCCACTGCCGGGTGAACCTGTCCAGGCCGCGATGGAGCGCGCCGGCCCGCCCGGCGTGGAAACCGTCGGCGGGGCGCCGGAAGTACTGGCCGCCGGGCCTGGCCGCGCCGTCGACCAGCACGACGTCCAGCCCGGCGAGGGAGGCGGTCAGGGCGCCGGCGACGCCGGCGGGCCCGGCGCCGACGACGGCCAGGTCGTAGGTCCGCGTCATCGCCCGCCCACCGGCCCCCCGGCCGCGCCTCCGGTGTCGATCCGGTCGCCGGGGCGGGCCTCGGTCAGGCAGGCGCGCAGGGACGGGGTCCCGTTCACCGTGACCAGGCAGTCGAAGCAGACGCCGATGCCGCAGAACAGCCCGCGGGGGCGCCCGCCGAACCTGGTGGTCCGCCAGGAGCGGATGCCGGCGCCGTGCATGGCGGCGCCGACGGTCTGGCCGGGGACCGCCGGGACGGGTGAGCCGTCCACGCTGATCTCGAACTCCGGCTCGGGCCGCGCCCGCACCAGGCGGTACGGCTCCCTCATGAGGTCTCCTTCGCGAAGCGGTCCGGGCGGAAGGGGGCGAGGTCCAGGTCCGGGCGGACCCCGGACAGGGCCTGGACGATCAGGTGGCCGGTGGCCGGGGCGAGGCCGATGCCCGCGCCCTCGTGGCCGCAGGCGTGGTAGAGCCCGGGGGCCCGGGGGTCCTCGCCGATCACCGGGAGGTGGTCGGGGCAGTAGGGGCGGAAGCCGCAGTAGGCGCGGATCACCCGGTAGGCGGCCAGTTCGGGGAACAGCTCGACGGCCTGGCGGGCGAGACGTTCCAGCACCGGGACCGAGACCGTGCGGTCGAAGCCGACCCGCTCGCGGCTGGCGCCGATGAGCACGGGCCCCGCCGGGGTGCCCTCAACGACGGCGGACGTCTCCAGGCCCGCCGAGTCGCTGGCCACGTTGGTGACGTAGGCGGCGGTGTAGACCTTGTGCCGGATGAGCGGCCCGGCCGTCGGCTCGGTGACCAGGATGAAGCCGCGCCTGGGCAGGACGGGGACGTGCACCCCGGCCAGTGCGGCGACCTCGCCGCCCCAGGTGCCCGCGGCGTTGACGACGGCCCCGGCGAGGATGTCACCGTGGTCGGTCGTCACGCCGGTGACCCGGTCACCGGCGC
This sequence comes from Streptosporangium fragile, assembly GCF_039534445.1. NCBI lineage: Bacteria > Bacillati > Actinomycetota > Actinomycetes > Streptosporangiales > Streptosporangiaceae > Streptosporangium > Streptosporangium fragile. The sequence continues at coordinate 94,783 of NZ_BAAAVI010000012.1, forward strand.
GGACGAAGCCGGTCACCGTGACGCCGGTCCGCAGCATCAGGGCGCCGCGGCCGAAACGCTCCGCGCCCCGCCTGATGAGGGTGGCCGCCGCCAGCATGGGCTGGACCTGGGCGTCCTGCGGGTAGAACACGCCTCCGGCGAACCCGGTGGCCAGGTGGGGCTCGTAGTCACGGAGTTCCCCGGGGGCGACGGGCACGTGCTCGACGCCCTGTTTTCCGGCCAGACCGGTGAGCGCCCGGAGCACCTCGTCGGTCTCGGCGACGACCAGGCCGCCCTTGGCCTCGAACTCGAACCCGCCTCCTGGCCGGCCCGCGCGGTCCGGGCCGTCCTCGCCGTCGGCCGCCAGGTCGCGCCAGAGGCGGTTGGAGAGCACCGCGAGGTCCAGTTCGGGCCCCGGTTCCTTGTCGGAGACCAGGACGTTGCCCTCGCCCGCACCGGTCGTCCCACCGGCCACCGGCCCGCGGTCGACGATCACCACGTCCAGTCCGGCGCGGGCCGCGTAGTAGGCGCACGCGGCCCCGACGACTCCGGCGCCGACGACCACGACGTCCGGCATGGCTCACCTCGCTCCAGCACCTCGACAGTCAGTACTATGTCACATACTTTCAATGGGATCAATGCATCAGAACAGACATTCGTCTACGTTCCAGCAGTTCAGCGATGAATACCCCGGGGCCCGGACCGCACGCCCCGTCCCACGCCGTACCCCGGCGGCCCCGCCCGGCGGTCCCCGCCACGACCCGGGCCGCCGCGGGCCGCCGCCGCACGTCACCGACCGGGCCACACCGGCCGTACGCCGCGCCTGTGGCGGCCCTACGGCGGCGGCGGTTCCCTGATGACGGCACCGACGGGGTGGCCCCATAGCATGAATGCGTGAATCTCTCCACCGGCCGTGCCCGCGGCTCCGCCACCCCCGTCATCCGTTCGGTCTGGTCCCCCACACCGCGCTCGCTGCGCGGCTGGGCTCTGGCGGCGGTGGCCGTCAACGTCCTGATCACGGTGACGGGCGCCGCCGTGCGGGTCACCGGGTCGGGCCTGGGCTGCCCCACCTGGCCGCAGTGCACCCCGGACAGCTTCGTCCCGGCGGTCCACGACGAGATCTCACCGGTCAACATGGCCATCGAGTTCGGCAACCGGCTGCTGACGTTCCTGGTGCTGGTCGTCGGCGTGGCCTGCCTGCTCGCCGCGATGCGGCTGCTGCCCCGCCGCCGCGACCTGGTCCGCCTGGCCTGGCTGCAGCCGATCGGGGTGGCCGTGCAGGGGCTCTGGGGCGGCCTGGTGGTGCACAGCGCGCTCAACCCGGTCACGGTGAGCATGCACTTCCTGTTCTCCGTCGGCATGACCGCCGCCGCGTACGCCCTGTACGCCCGCTCCGGCGAGGGGGACGCGCCGGTGCGGCTCCTGGTCCACCGCCACATCCGCGCACTCGGCGCCGCGCTGATCGGGGCGGTGGCCGTCCTGCTCGTCGCGGGCGTGGTGGTGACCGGCACCGGGCCGCACTCCGGGGACGAGATGGCCTCGCGGTTCTCCTTCGACATCGAGACCGTGGCGAGGATCCACGCCGACGTCGCCTACGTGGTGGTCGGCCTCACGTTCGCACTCGTGTTCGCGCTGTACGTGACGGACGCCCCGGAGCGGGCCAGGCGCGCGGCGCTGGTCCTGCTGGGCGTGGAGCTGGCCCAGGGCGTCGTCGGATACGTCCAGTACTTCCTGGGCGTGCCCGCGGCCCTGGTGAACCTGCACGTCCTCGGCTCGACGCTGGTCTGGGTCTGCACCCTGCGGGCGGCGTTCGCGTTGCGCACGCGTGACCCGCGGGAGATCCCCGCCGAACCCACCGATCCCGCCGAGGCCCGCGACCCCGTCCGCGCCTGACCGGCGCGGGGCCCGGCCTCGCCCGCGCTCGGGCGCCGTCCCGGCCCGGACGGCGTCCGACCGCCCCGGGCTCCGATCGACGTCCGATCCTCCGGATCAGGATAATGATCGGATGCCGCTGTCACGTACGACTCTCAGACGCTGCTACCAGGGCGCCGTGCTGCTGAGCGTTCTTGCCATCAGCCCGCTGACCTGGGCGTGGCTGACCAGCTCCGGGCACCGGGCGGTCGCCGAATCCTCCCCCGGCTGGCTCGCCGAAGTCCCCGAGGCGCCGGTGGCGCTGGTGCTGGGGGCGGGCGCTCCCGGCGGCACCCCCTCCCCCATGCTGGCCAGCCGGCTCGACCTCTCCGCCCAGCTCTACCGGGCGGGCAAGGTCCGGGCGATCCTGCTGTCCGGCGACAACAGCCGGAAAGACTACGACGAGCCGACCGTGATGCGCGACTACCTGGTGGCGCGCGGCATACCGGCCAGGTCCCTCGTCCTCGACTACGCGGGCTTCGACACCTGGGACTCATGCGTGCGGGCCCGCACCGTGTTCGGCGCCACCAAGGTCACCGTGGTCACCCAGGTCTTCCACCTGCCCAGGGCGGTCGCCCTGTGCCGTACGGCGGGCCTCGAGGCCTTCGGCGTGGGCGACGACTCCGCCAAGCGGTGGGCGTCCACCTACCCCCTGGCCGCCCGCGAGTTCTTCGCCTCGGCCAAAGGGCTCCTCGACTCGCTGGTGTTCGACTCGGCACCCGTCTTCCCCGGGCCGCGCGAGACGACCCTGGACGCCGCGCTCCGGCCTGAGTGACCGCGGAGCGAACCCGGAAACGAACACCGCGGGCGACGCGCGGCCGTGGTCCTACGGGTGGGGGTGACGGCCCGGATCTCCCGGCGGCCACGGGTGGGGCGGGCCACCCGGCGGATGGCCGGGGCCGCCCGGCGGGTATCCCGGTGTCCCGCCCCCGGTCGCCGCCGGGGGCGGGGCGGGGAAGTGGGACCGGGCACCGGCCATGCACTCCAGCAGGGCCTGCTGCTCCTCGTTGAACGTGCGCTCGTCGATCACGCGGCCCCTGGCCCGCTCGTGGAGCAGGCCGAGCTCGGTGGCCGCGAGCTGGTAGTCGCTCATCGCCCGCAGCCCGGCGGCGCCACCGTACGTCTTGGCCCACTGCCGGGCCTGACGCCGGGCGGGCAGCGAGGAGAGCATCACGACGTCCTGCGGGCCCACCAGACCGGTCGGCTGGTAGGCGGGCAGGTAGTTCTGGATCAGGCCGACGATGCGCTTGCGGTCGCGGAAGACGATCCAGATCAGCACGAACAGCACGGTCATCAGCAGCAGGTACGCGATGGCCAGGCCGGCGAAGCCGACGTAGGAGGCGAAGCCGTTCCAGATCCCGTGGAGCAGCATCGCGCCGCCCCACCCGGCGGCGATCACGAAGGCGCGGCCCGGCCCCTGGCGCTGCGCCGCGTAGGCCACCGCGACACCGATCATCGAGGTGAACAGCGGATGCGCGAACGGCGACAGGACCCCCCGCAGTACGACGGTGACCGCCAGGCCCTGCGCGCCCAGGTCGTCGAGGGCGGCGACGTAGTAGCTGACGTTCTCGCTCATGGCGAAGCCGAGGCCGACCATGCTGGCGTAGATGATCCCGTCGGTCGGCCCGTCGAGCTCGGCCCGCTTGAACCTGAGCAGGCCGAGCAGGATCAGGCCCTTCATCGTCTCCTCGACCACGGGGGCGCCGAAGGTGGCGGCGACGTTGCGCGCGCTGGCGTAACCGAGCCCGGCGGCGTTCTCGATGTAGAGGAGGTTGAAGGAGTTGATCACTCCGGCCACCAGGACCGCCACACCCGCGCCCCAGGCGAACGCGAAGATCAGGTTGCTGCGCGGCTCGGGCTCCATGCGGTCGAGCGCCAGCACGGCCGCCATCAGCACCGGGACCGGCGCCAGGGCCAGGGCCAGGGCGATGAAGAAGTAGACCGGGTCGCCGTTCAGCACGTCGAAGGAGAACGACACCAGGGCGCACAGGCCCGTCACGACCAGCCCGGCGATCAGCGCGACCGACGGGCGGTCCTTGAACACCCATCGAGGATCACGGCTCGCCATGCGGCAACCGTAACCGATCAACCACGACCTGTCCTCCCCCACCCCGGGCCTGGACCGGAGCCGGCCATGGGACACACACCGACCACCCACGGGACGGTCGTTCCCCGATCCGTGGACGGGACCGGCCCGCGACGCGGTGGGGGGGGCGGGCCGAGCCCCCTCGACCGGGTCTCGGGGGCTCGGGCGCCGGCGGGCCTGCGCGCGGCCTGGGCGGGCGGAGCACACACGACGGGACGGAATCCGCGGAACGGCCCGCTCAGACGAGCATGGAGTCGATGGCGACGGCCAGGAACAGCAGCGCCAGATAGGCGTTGGACCAGTGGAAGAAGCGCATCGGGCGCAGGTCGACGCCGGTCTTGCCGGCGTTGACGCGGCCCAGGAGGCGGTGCACCTCCCACAGGCACGCGGCGCCGAGGACGGCGGCGACCACGGGGTAGAGCAGGGTGGTCCCGGCGATCGGCCACAGCAGCAGGGAGCAGAGCACCGTGGCCCAGGTGTAGACGATGCTCTCCAGCACCACCCGGCGCTCGGTGGCCACGACCGGGAGCATGGGGACCTTCGCCGCGGCGTAGTCCTCCCGGTAGCGCATGGCGAGGGTCCAGGTGTGCGGCGGCGTCCAGAAGAACACCACGCCGAAGAGCACCACCGGGGCCCAGTCGAGGCTGCCGGTGATGCCCGCCCAGCCGATGAGCACCGGCATGCAGCCCGCGATGCCGCCCCAGACCACGTTCTGCGGGGTGCGCCGCTTGAGGATCATCGAGTAGACGAGCACGTAGAACAGGTTCGCGGCCAGCGACAGGCCCGCCGCGAGCCAGTTGACCGTCAGGCCGAGGCCGAGGGTCGACAGCACCCCGAGGATGATCCCGAAGATCAGGGCGTTGGTCGGCGGGACCAGGTGCCTGGCCAGCGGACGGCGCCGGGTACGGCGCATGGCGGCGTCGATGTCGCGGTCGATGTAGCAGTTCAGCGCGTTCGCGCTGCCGGCGGACAGGGTGCCGAACACGAGGGTGCTGACCGCGACCCACAGCGGCGGCAGGCCCTTGGCCGCCAGGAACATCACCGGCAGCGTGGTGATCAGCAGCAGCTCGATGATCCGCGGCTTGGTGAGGGCGACGTAGGCCTTCACGACGTCGCCGAAGGAGCGCGGCGCGACGCCGGGCTCCGCGCCCGCCTCGATCGGGGCCGTCGATTGCTTCTCGGTGAGCACCATCTAAGGCGCTTCCAGCACGTGCGGGGTCAACGCGTAACCTCTGATTAGAGCGGATCCGTGAATGCGGGCACCAGCCAGCCTTGAGGACTCACTGTAGTTGCTGAGGGGGCCGGTCTCGGCATGGGGTGCGGAAGCCGCGCGGCCAGACCCCCAGCGGGACACGTCCGCGCTGCTCAGCGCTCCTGCGGGCCCGCCCCGGTCCGGTCTACGCCCCGGTAGCTAGACCGAACCGTTAGGGTCCGGTGTGGGCGGGAAATACCAAACCGGCGCCACCATCACACGATAAAGATCCGGAGATCGAGCACTTGAGCAGTGAACTCGTGCCAGCCCTCGAATGGAACGACCTCGACCGCCAGGCGGTCGACGTCGTACGGGCCCTGGCCATGGACGCGGTAGAGAAGGCGGGCTCGGGCCACCCCGGCACCGCGATGAGCCTGGCGCCGGCCGCGTATCTGCTGTTCCAGCAGGTGATGCGGCATGACCCGGCAGACCCCACCTGGGCGGGCCGCGACCGGTTCGTCCTGTCGGCCGGCCACTCCAGCCTGACCCTCTACATTCAGCTTTACCTGTCGGGCTACGGACTGGGCCTGGACGACCTGAAGGCCCTGCGCCAGTGGGACAGCCGCACCCCGGGCCACCCCGAGCACGGCCACACCGTCGGCGTGGAGACCACGACCGGCCCGCTGGGCCAGGGCATCGGCAACGCGGTCGGCATGGCCATCGCCGCCCGCCGCGAGCGCGGCCTGTTCGACCCGGACGCCGCCCCGGGGACCAGCCCGTTCGACCACACGATCTGGTGCATCGCCTCCGAGGGTGACATCGAGGAGGGCGTCAGCCACGAGGTCAGCGCCATCGCCGGCCACCAGAAGCTGGGCAACCTGGTCGTCGTCTTCGACAGCAACCACATCTCGATCGAGGACGACACCCAGATCGCGCTGAGCGAGGACATCGTCAAGCGCTACGAGGCGTACGGCTGGCACACCCAGACCGTCGACTGGACGCAGACCGGCGACTACGTCGAGGACGTCGAGGCGCTGCACCAGGCCCTGGAGGCGGCCCGCGCCGAGACCGGCAGGCCGTCGTTCATCCGGCTGCGCACCATCATCGGCTGGCCGGCTCCCAACAAGCAGAACACCGGTAAGATCCACGGCTCGGCGCTGGGCGCCGAGGAGGTCGCCGCGACCAAGAGGATCCTCGGCATGGACCCGGAGAAGAGCTTCGACGTCCCGGCCAAGGTCCTGGAGCACGCCCGCGAGGTCGTCGAGCGCGGCCGCGCCGCCCGCGCCGAGTGGGACAAGCTCTTCCAGAGCTGGCGCGAGGCCAACCCCGAGCGCGCCGCGGAGTTCGACCGCATCTCCGCGCGGCGCCTGCCCGCGGGCTGGGCCGAGGCGCTGCCGACCTTCAAGCCCGGCTCCTCCGTGGCCACCCGCAAGGCCTCCGGCGAGGTGCTCAACAGCCTCGCGCCGGTCCTGCCCGAGCTGTGGGGCGGCTCGGCCGACCTGGCCGAGTCCAACAACACCACGATGAAGGGCGAGCCGTCCTTCATCCCCGAGGAGTACCAGACCAAGGAGTTCCCGGGCGGTCCCTACGGCCGCACGCTGCACTTCGGCATCCGCGAGCACGGCATGGGCGCGATCCTCAACGGCATCGCGCTGCACGGCGGCACCCGCCCCTACGGTGGCACGTTCCTGGTCTTCAGCGACTACATGCGCCCGTCGGTGCGGCTCGCCGCGCTGATGAAGCTGCCGGTCATCTACGTGTGGACGCACGACTCGATCGGCCTGGGCGAGGACGGCCCGACGCACCAGCCCGTCGAGCACCTGTGGGCGCTGCGCGCCATCCCGGGCCTCGACATCGTGCGCCCGGCCGACGCCAACGAGACCGCCGCCGCCTGGCAGGTCGTGCTGGAGCACAACGACCGTCCGGCCGGGCTCGCCCTGACCCGGCAGAACCTGCCCGTCTACGAGGGCACCGGCGACGCCGGGAAGGTCGCCAGGGGCGGCTACATCCTGCAGGAGGCCTCCACCGGCCAGCCGGCGGTGGTCCTGATCGGCACCGGCTCCGAGGTCGAGCTCGCCGTCGGGGCCCGGGAGATCCTGGAGGCCGAGGGCATCCCGGCGCGGGTCGTGTCGATGCCGTGCGTCGAGTGGTTCCAGGCCCAGGACTCCGCGTACAAGCAGACGGTGCTGCCCCCCGCGGTCCGCGCGCGCGTGGCGGTGGAAGCGGGAATCGCCCTGGGCTGGCGGCAGTTCGTGGGAGATGAAGGGGAAGTGGTGAGCCTGGAGCACTTCGGCGCCTCGGCTCCCTACAGGACCCTCTACGAGCAGTTCGGGCTGACCGCCGAGCGCGTGGCCGCCGCCGCCAAGGCGAGCCTCGCCCGGACCGGGGCCGACAAGGGCGAGACGACGGGAAACTGATCATGAGTGAGATTCTGAAGAAGCTCTCCGACCAGGGCGTCTCCATCTGGCTGGACGACATCAGCCGCGAGCGCCTGCGCACCGGCAACCTGGAGTCACTGATCCGCGACAAGCACGTGGTCGGCGTCACCTCCAACCCGACGATCTTCGCCTCCGCGCTCAGCAAGGGCGACGCCTACCAGTCGCAGCTCCACGACCTGAAGATCCGCGGGGTCGACGTCGAGGAGGCGGTGCGCGCCATCACCACCTACGACATCCGCTGGGCGGCCGACGTCCTGAAGCCGGTCTACGACGCCACGGGCGGCGTGGACGGCCGGGTGTCGATCGAGGTCGACCCGCGCCTGGCCAGGGAGACCGAGAAGACCGTCGCCGAGGCGCGTGCGCTGTGGTGGCTGGTCGACCGGCCGAACCTGTTCATCAAGATCCCGGCCACGGTCGAGGGCCTGCCGGCGATCACCCAGGCGATCTCCGAGGGCATCAGCGTCAACGTCACGCTGATCTTCTCCCTCGAGCGCTACCGGGCCGTCATGGACGCCTGGCTGACCGGCCTGGAGCAGGCCAGGGCCAAGGGCCTGGACCTGTCCGGCATCGAGTCGGTGGCCTCGTTCTTCGTCAGCCGCGTCGACACCGAGATCGACAAGCGCCTGGACAAGATCGGCACCCCCGAGGCGCTGGCCCTCAAGGGCAAGGCGGCGGTCGCCAACGCCCGTCTGGCCTTCGCCGCCTTCGAGGACGTCGTGAACTCCCCGCGCTGGCAGGCGCTCGCCGAGGCCGGGGCCCGCCCGCAGCGCCCGCTGTGGGCCTCCACCGGGACGAAGAACCCCGACTACCCCGACACCCTCTACGTCGACGAGCTGGTCACCTCGGGCACGGTCAACACGATGCCCGAGAAGACCCTCGGCGCGGCGGCCGACCATGGCAAGATCGGCGGCGACACGATCCGTCCCTTCTACGAGCAGGCGTGGAACACCATGGCCGCGCTCAAGGAGATCGGCATCGACTACGACGACGTCGTGACGTTCCTGGAGGAAGACGGCGTGGAGAAGTTCGAGGCCTCCTGGTCCGAGCTGCTGTCCACCGTCGCCGCCGAGCTGAAGAAGGCGTGAGGAGCACATGTCAGTGTCCGTAACGTTCGGCGACGAGAACCTCGCCGGGCAAGCGGCGGAGACGGCCGAGCGGCTCGCCGCGGAGGGGGTCCCGCAGGCCCTGGCGAACGGCGACCCCACGCTGTGGGGTCCGGACGCCGAGGCCGAGGCCGCCATCCGCCTGGGCTGGCTGACGCTGCCCACCACCAGCAGGGAACTGCTCCCCGAGATCGGCAAGCTGGTCGAGCGGGCCCGCGCCGAGGGCCTGGACCACGTGGTCCTGGCCGGCATGGGCGGCTCCTCCCTGGCGCCCGAGGTCATCACGGCCACCGCCGACGTGCCGCTGACCGTCCTCGACACCACCGACCCGGCCCAGGTGCGCCGCGCGCTGGACGACCGGCTGGAGAGCACGATCGTGGTGGTCGCCAGCAAGAGCGGTGGCACGGTCGAGACCGACAGCCACCGGCGGGTCTACGAGAAGGCCTTCCGCGACGCCGGGATCGACCCGGTGAGCCGGATCGTCGTCGTCACCGACCCGGGCTCCCCGCTGGAGCAGGCCGCCCGGGAGGCGGGCTACCAGGTGTTCCTGGCCGACCCCGACGTGGGCGGCCGGTACAGCGCCCTGTCGGCCTTCGGCCTGGTGCCCAGCGCGCTGGCCGGCGCCGACGTGGCGCGGCTGCTCGACGACGCGGCCGAGGTGCTGCCCCTGCTTTCGCAGGCGGAGAGCAACCCCGGCCTCGACCTCGGTGCCGCCCTGGGCGCCGCCGCGGTCGCCGGGCGCGACAAGCTGGTGCTCGAGGACGGCCTGTCGGAGATCAACGGCCTGCCCGACTGGATCGAGCAGCTGGTCGCCGAGTCCACCGGCAAGTCCGGCAAGGGCATCCTGCCCGTCGTCGGCGCCGACCCGAACGACACCGACGACGAGCTGATCGCCGGGATCGACACCGACGGCGCGGTGGCGGTCAGCGGCCCGCTGGGCGCGCAGTTCCTCGTCTGGGAGTACGCCACGGCCGTCGCCGGCCGCGTGCTCGGCATCGACCCGTTCAACCAGCCGAACGTGGCCGAGTCCAAGGAGAACACCGGTGCGCTGCTCGACCGGCCGGAGCTGCCGGCCGGCACGCCGCTCCTGGTCGACGGCCCGGTCGAGGTCTACGGCGAGCTGCCCGGCGGGCAGGCCCCCAAGGACCTGTCCGACGTGCTGACCCGGCTGCTGGAGGCGATCCCCGAGCGCGGCTATCTCGCGATCATGGCCTACCTCGACCGGGAGGCGGCGTTCGACGCCCCCACCGCCGAGGGCGCCTCGTTCGAGGAGATGACCGACGCGTGGAGCGCGGCCGACCCGGCCACGCTGCGCGGGCTGCTCGCGGTCCGCACCGACCGGCCGGTGACCTTCGGCTGGGGCCCGCGTTTCCTGCACTCCACCGGCCAGTACCACAAGGGCGGCCCGCAGAACGGGGTGTTCCTGCAGATCACCGGGGCCGTCGAGGAGGACGTCGAGGTCCCCGGCAAGCCGTACACCCTGGGCCGGCTCCAGCTCGCGCAGGCCCTGGGCGACCAGGGTGCGCTGGCCAAGCGCGGGCGCCCCACGGTACGGCTTCACCTGACCGACCGCGCGGCCGGCATCGCGCGTCTCCTCGAGGCTGCGCGGGAGGTCTGAATGGGCCGCGGGAGGTCTGAAGAATGAGCAAGGGGAGCTCGAGGGCGCGGGCCGCGGAGGCGACGGCCGAGACCGTCACCGCCGACGTCGAAGAGGCCACCAGAACCACCGCCGCGACCGAGGAGGTCACGAGCACGACGACCGCCGCCACCTCGGCGGCGGTGGCCGGCATCACCGAGGAGGTGGTGGCGGCCAACCCGCTGCGCGACCCGCGCGACAAGCGCCTGCCGCGCGTGGCGGGACCGTGTGTGCTGGTGCTGTTCGGCGTGACCGGCGACCTGGCGCGCAAGAAACTGCTGCCGGCGATCTACGACCTGGCGAACCGGGGGCTGCTGCCCCCGGGCTTCTCCCTGGTCGGCTTCGCCCGCCGCGACTGGAAGGACCAGGACTTCGCGCAACTCACCCACGACGCCGTCAAGGAGCACGCGCGGACGCCGTTCCGCGAGGAGGTCTGGAAGCAGCTGTCGGAGGGCATCTTCTTCTGCCCGGGTGAGTTCACCGACGACGGCGCGTTCGACGCGCTGGCCATGATGCTCAAGGAGATCGACGAGACCCGGGGCACCGGGGGCAACTACGGGTTCTACCTGTCGGTGCCGCCGAAGTTCTTCCCGGTCGTGGTGGAGCAGCTCAAGCGGACCGACCTCGCGCACGGCCCCAAGGAGTCCTGGCGCCGGGTGGTGATCGAGAAGCCGTTCGGGCACAACCTGCAGAGCGCCCGTGAGCTGAACGAGATCACCAGCGCGGTCTTCCCCGAGAGCTCGGTGTTCCGCATCGACCACTACCTGGGCAAGGAGACCGTCCAGAACATCCTGGCGCTGCGCTTCGCCAACAACCTGTTCGAGCCGATCTGGAACCGGGGTTACGTCGACCACGTCCAGATCACCATGGCCGAGGACATCGGCATCGGCGGCCGGGCGGGTTACTACGACGGCATCGGCGCGGCCCGCGACGTGATCCAGAACCACCTGCTGCAGCTGCTGGCCCTGGTCGGCATGGAGGACCCGACGTCGTTCGACGCCTCCTCGCTGCGCAGGGAGAAGGAGAAGGTCCTCAAGGCGGTGCGGCTGCCGTCGGACCTGTCGCTGTCCACCGCCCGCGGCCGGTACGGGGCGGGCTGGCAGGGCGGCCAGCCGGTGATCGGCTACACCCAGGAGGAGGGCATCTCGCCCGACTCCATCACCGAGACCTACGCCGCCATCAAGCTGGAGATCGCCAACCGCCGCTGGGCCGGGGTGCCGTTCTACCTGCGCACCGGCAAGCGGCTCGGCCGCCGGGTGACCGAGGTCGCGGTGATGTTCCAGCGCGCGCCGCACCTGCCGTTCAGCAAGGACGACACCGAGATCCTGGGGCAGAACGCCCTGGTCATCCGGGTCCAGCCGGACGAGGGCATCACGGTGCGGTTCGGCTCCAAGGTGCCCGGCACCGCCATGGAGGTCCGGGACGTCTCGATGGACTTCGCCTACGGCGAGTCGTTCATGGAGTCCTCCCCCGAGGCCCACGAGCGGCTGCTGCTGGACGTGCTGATCGGCGACCCGCCGCTCTTCCCGCACCAGCGTGAGGTCGAGCTGTCATGGAAGATCCTCGACCCGATCGAGGAGTTCTGGGCCTCCCAGGGCGCGCCGGAGGAGTACCCGGCGGGCACGTGGGGCCCCAAGTCGGCCGACGAGCTGATGGCCCGTGACGGCCGCGCCTGGAGGAGGTTGTAGATGGCGAGCTTCATGCTGAGCGGTACGACGGCGTCGAAGATCTCCTCCCAGCTCACCCAGCTGCGTCACCAGATGGGCACCCCGGCGGTCGGCATGGTGCTGACCCTCGTGGTGATCTGTACCGAGAGCAACCAGTACGACGCGGTCCGGGCCGCGACCGAGGCGGCCCGGGAGCATCCCTCCCGGATCCTGGTCGTCATCATCCGCGACCCGGGGGAGCCCAACCGGCTCGACGCCGAGCTGCGGCTCGGCGAGTCCACCCCGGGCGAGGTGATCCTGCTCCGCCTGTACGGGGAGCTGACCGAGCACGCCGACTCGGTGGTCAGCCCGCTCCTGCTTCCCGACACCCCCGTGGTGGTCTGGTGGCCGGGCGACTGCCCCGACGTCCCGGCCAAGGACCCGATCGGCGTGCTCGCCCAGCGGCGCATCGTCGACGCGCGTGCCGAGGCCGACTCGGTCGCGGCGATCGTCGGCCGGGCCCGCGGGTACGTCCCCGGCGACACCGACCTGGCCTGGACCCGGCTGACGACGTGGCGGAGCCTGCTGGCCGCCGCGTTCGACCAGCGGGTGGGCACGGTCGAGAGCGGCACGGTCGAGGCCGCCCCCGGCCACGCCAGCGCGCTGCTGCTGGCGGCGTGGCTCGGTGAGCGCCTCGGCGCTCCGATCAAGGTGACCGAGTCCCGCGGGCCGGGCCTGACCGCGGTCAAGCTGGCCACCTCCGAGGGCGACATCACCGTCACCCGGGGCGACGGCCGCCTGGCCACGCTGTCCCGCCCCGGACAGCCGGACCGCCACGTCGCGCTGGTCCGGCGCCCGACGTCGGAGCTGCTCGCCGAGGAGCTGCGGCGGCTGGACCCGGACGAGATCTACGCGTCCGCGATCCGGCGGCTCGCCCGGACCCACAAGTCATGATCTGTGAGCGCCCCGCGGCACGCCGCGGGGCGCTCATCCTCGGGAAAGAGAAGTTCCGTGAGCGTTCCCACTGTGATCATCCATCGTGACGCCGACGTGCTCGCCAAGGCCGTCGCCGCCCGGGTGATCGTCCGCATCGTCGACGCCCAGTCGGCCAAGGGCTCGGCCCACCTGGTCCTGACCGGGGGCACCGTCGGCATCGCCACCCTCGCCGAGATCGCCGCGTCCCCGGCACGGGACGCCGTCGACTGGCGCAACCTGGACATCTGGTGGGGCGATGAGCGCTTCCTGCCGAGCGGTGACCCCGAGCGCAACGAGACCGGCGCCCGCAAGGCACTCCTGGACCACGTCGACGTCAATCCCGCCCGGGTCCACGTGATGCGCGGCCCCGACTCGGGGATGACCGCCGAGGAGTCGGCGGAGGCCTACGCCGAGGAGCTGCGCCGCGCCGCCCGTCCCGAGGACCACGGGCCGGCGCCCGCGTTCGACCTGCTGATGCTCGGCATGGGCCCGGACGGGCACATCGCCTCGCTCTTCCCCGGCCTGCCCGCCCTGTACGACACCCGCTCGGTGGTCGCCGTGCACGGCTCTCCCAAACCGCCGCCCACCCGCATCTCGATGACCTTCCCGGTCGTCCAGGGCGCGAACGAGGTGTGGGTGGTCGCCGCCGGTGAGGAGAAGGCCGGGGCGGTCCGCCTGGCCCTGTCCGACTCCGGGCCCATGCAGGTGCCCGCCGCCGGCGCCCGGGGCCGCCGCACCCTCTTCCTCCTCGACCGGGCCGCCGCCTCGAAGATCCCCGCCTCGCTGGGCCGGGCCTCCTCTCCCTGACCCGCGGGCGTACGGGTCAGGCGGGCGTGACGGCGGCGGAGACGGCGGCGATCTCGTCCAGGACGGCCTTCCTGCTCTCGGAGTCGAGGCAGGACGCCTCGACCGCGTTGCGCGCCAGGGCGGCGAGGTCCTCCCTGCCCAGGCCCAGGTGGTGGGCCGCCACGCGGTACTCACCGGTCAGGGTGGTGGCGAACATCGGCGGGTCGTCGCTGTTGAGGGTGACGAACAGGCCCTCGGCCAGCAGCCGGGGCAGCGGGTGGTCCTCGATACGGGCGACCTGGCCGGTGCACACGTTGGAGGTGGGGCACACCTCCAGGGGGATCCGCCGCTCGCGCAGGTGGGCGACGAGGCGGGGATCGTCCAGGCAGGAGATGCCGTGGCCGACGCGCTCGGCGCCCAGGTGGTCGAGGACCTCCCAGATCGTCTCGGGGCCGGTCATCTCCCCCGCGTGGGGCAGGCTGCGCAGGCCCGCGGCCGTGGCGGCGCGGAAGGCGTCCCGGAAGGCGTCCCGGTGCTTCGGCCGCTCCTGCTCGATACCGGCCAGGCCGAAACCTACCAAATCATGGGGAGGTTCCTGGAGAGCGTGGTCCAGGGTGACCCGGGCGGCCTCGGCGCCGTACTCGCCCGGGATGTCGAAGATGTAGGCCACCCGCACCCCGTGCTCCTCGCGGGAGCGCCGGGCGGCCAGGTCCAGTGCCGCGGTGACCTCCCGTCTCGGCATGCCCACGACGTGGTGGGCGTACGGGGTGACGGTCAGCTCGACGTGGCGGCAGTTCTGCCGGGCGAGGTCGCGGGCCAGCCCCAGCACCAGGGTCGCCACGTCCTCGGGCTCGCGGACCAGGGCGTTGACCGCCCCGTAGACCCGGGCGAAGTGGGGGAAGTCGCGGAACCGGTAGAAGGCGCGCAGTTCCTCCTCGTCCACCGGCACGCCCCCGCCGGGGTGGCGGCGGGCGAGCTCCAGCACGGTCGGGACCGAGGCGGAGCCGATCAGGTGGACGTGGAGCTCGACTTTGGGCAGCGCGTCGATGAAGGCGTCGATGGTCATGCGGGCGACCCTACGCACGCCGTACCGGCTCCCGAAAGAGAATCCGATCGAATCTCACATCATTATGTAAGCTTTTCCCGCATGGTGGAGCGCGGGCCGCCGGGGCCTCCGGGTGGCCCGTGCGGCGCGGCGTCCTCGCGGGACCGACGCCCGGCGGGGCCCGGAGCATCTGCGCCTGCCCCCGCCGGGAGACGCAGAAAGAGCGGTCTCCCCGGTTCGCGATCCCTGAGCGATCCCGAACCGGGGAGACCACGTGATGGGTTCAACTCGGGGATGCCGTCGCCATCACGCCCACGGCCAGCCTGGCTTCCACCACGCCGGGGTCCTCGGTGTAGTTCAGGGTCGCGCCGAGCGAGACCAGGAGCCTGCGCATGCGCACGTTGTCGGAGAGCAGGGTGGCCCTGACCTCGGCGAACCCGAGGTCGCGGGCCTCGCGGACGAGGATCCGCGCCAGCGCGGTGCCCAGCCCCCTGCCCTGCCAGCGGTCCTCGACCAGGAAGGCGATCTCGGCGATGCCGGGGTCCGGGGTGAACATCAGGTTCGCCAGGGCGACCACCTGGCCGTCGTGCCCGGCGACGACGGAGTGGCCGCGGGTGCGGTCACAGAGCCGGTCGAAGACCTTGGGCGGCAGGATGGGCATCGAGGTGAAGTAGCGGAACCTGCGGGCCTCGGGCGAGCAGCGGTCGTGCAGGTCGCGGACCGCCTCACGGTAGAGCTGGGTGAGCGGCCGGATCTGGACCTCGGCGCCGTCGGAGAGCTTGAGGTCGCGGTCGGCGCCGGTCTGGTCGGCGGGCGGCTGCGCCAGCCGGACGAAGGAGGCGGCGCGGGCGGCCTCGGTCAGGGTGAAGGGCAGTTCGGCGCGGCGCACCCTGATCGCGCGGCGCGGGGCCACGGGCACGGTCAGCAGCGTCGGGTCGGGCAGGTCGCTCATCTCGGACCCGTAGACCCAGCGGGCGTCGTCGGCGCGCAGCAGCTCCGCCAGGAGCTCGGGCAGGCGCCAGGGCGACGTGCGCAGCCGGGAGGCCAGCAGGAGGACCCGCGTGGGCTCGTCGGTCAGCTCGTGGGCGGTGGCGGTGACCACCTGGACCCGCCGGCCACCCGCCGCCTCCAGCGCCTCGCGCACCGCCTCCGCCCCGGCGGGGATGTCCGTGACGAACTCGTCCACCGTGCCGTCGGCATCGGTCTGCACGCTCAGGCCCAGGATGTTGCCGCCCTTGGCCGCCAGGGCGGCGGCCAGCGAGGCCAGGCGACCCGGTCGCTCGTCGACAGTCGTACGAATCCTCAGAAACCCCATCAGAACGCTCCCTTTTGTCAGGGCATAGCCTTACCTGGCCCTGTTACGGAACTGCTACACATGAGTGAGCCCGTCGTTACACCTAGCAAGATCACTCATTACGCGGCAGGACGGCGGTTCTGCAACGGTTTCCGTGGCATGGTGCGCTCCGATACACGGATATAGCAGGATATGAGGCCATGAGTACGCGTGTTCCCCTGGCTGAGGATTTCGTCAACGGAGACGTCTCCTTCTGGTACCGCTCCCTCGGCATCCCCACCCCCGGCACTCCCCTCCCCGGCGACCGCGACGCCGACGTCGCCATCGTCGGGGCGGGCTACACCGGCCTGTGGACCGCCTACTACCTCAAGAAGGCCGACCCCGGCCTGCGGATCGTCATCCTGGAGAAGGAGTTCGCGGGCTACGGCGCGTCGGGCCGCAACGGCGGCTGGCTGGTCGGCGAACTCGCCGGCACCGCCGAGCGCTACGCGAAGACACACGGCGCGCCGGCCGCCAAGCGGCTCCAGCGGGTGATGTTCGAGTCGATCGACGAGGTCATCGCCACCGCCCGGGACGAGGCCATCGACGCCGACATCGTCAAGGGCGGGGTCACCACGGTCGCCACCAACGCCGCCCAGGACCGGCGGCTGCGCGAACTCCTGGCCCACGAGCGCCACTGGGGCTGGACCGAGGAGGACGTCCGGCTGCTGGAACCGGACGAGCGGGAGAGCCGGCTGCGGGTCGCGGGCGCGGTCAGCGCGATCTGGAGCCCGCACTGCGCCCGGATCCAGCCGGCCAAGCTGGCCCTCGGCCTGGCGAGGGCCGTACGGGACCTGGGGGTGGAGATCTTCGAGCGGACCCCGGTCACCGAGATCGTCCCGCACGAGGCCCGCACGCCGCGCGGGACGGTCCGCGCCGACTACGTCATCCGCGCGACCGAGGGCTTCACCGCCGAGCTGAAGCAGTACCACCGGGCGTGGCTGCCGATGAACAGCTCGATGATCGTCACCGAGCCGCTGGGCGACCTGTGGGACGAGATCGGCTGGGAGGGCTGCGAGCTGCTCGGCGACATGGCCCACTACTACATGTACGCCCAGCGCACCGCCGACGGCCGCATCGCGTTCGGCGGGCGCGGCAAGCCGTACCTGTACGGCTCACGCGTCGACGACCGCGGCCACACCCATGAGTGGACGGTCGAGGCGCTCTGGGAGCTGCTGACCGGGATGTTCCCCGCGGTGCGGGCGTCGAAGGTGGCGCACGCCTGGTCGGGGGTGCTGGGCGTGCCGCGCGACTGGTGCTCCACCGTCCACCTGGACCACGCCACCGGCATCGGCTGGGCGGGCGGCTACACCGGGCACGGGGTGACCACGACCAACCTCGCCGGCCGTACGCTGCGCGACCTCGTCCTGCGCCGGGACACGGAGCTGGTCTCGCTGCCCTGGGTCGGCCGCAGGGTGCGGGGCTGGGAGGTGGAACCGCTGCGCTGGATCGGCGTGCACACCATGTACGGCCTGTACCGCCGGGCCGACGCCCGGGAGAAGGCCGGACTGGGGCGGACCTCCGTGCTGGCCCGCGTCGCCGACACCATCACCGGACGCTGAGGAGACGAAGTGAGCGACATCCTGTTCCGCGGCGGGCGCGCCTTCCTCGCCGGCGGCGCCTTCGCCGAGGCGGTACTGGTCCGCGACGGCCGGATCGCGGCGGCCGGGCGGGAGTCCGACGTCGCCCGGCTGGCCTCCCCCGGCCACGAGACCGTCGACCTCGGCGGCGGCCTGCTGACCCCCGGCTTCACCGACGCGCACATCCACCCGGTCCAGGCGGGCCTGGAGCGGGCCAGGTGTGACCTGTCGGAGGTGTACGGGCTGGACGAGTACGTCGGGCGGATCGCCGCCTATGCCCGCGCCCACCCCGGCCGCGAGTGGATCGACGGCGGCGGCTGGGACATGTCCGCCTTCCCCGACGGGCTGCCGCACCGCTCGCAGATCGACTTCGTCGACCGCCCGGTCTACCTGCTCCAGCGCGACCACCACGCCGCCTGGGTGAACAGCAGGGCCCTGGAGCTCGCCGGGATCACCCGCGACACTCCCGATCCGGCCGACGGCCGGATCGAGCGCGACCCCGACGGCACACCGAGCGGGGTGCTGCACGAGGGCGCGATGGACCTGGTGGGCCTGCTGACTCCCCGCCCCACCGCCCGGGACCTGCACGACGCGCTGCTCGACGCCCAGAGCCACCTGTTCTCCCTGGGGATCACCGGCTGGCAGGACGCCGTCGTCGGCTCCTACGCGGGCTCCGACGACCAGCTGCCCACCTACGTCTCGGCCGCGGCCTCGGGCGCGCTCAAGGCCCGGGTGGTGGGCGCGCTGTGGTGGGACCGCACGCGCGGCGCCGAGCAGATCCCCGAGCTCGTGGAGCGGCGCGCGTCGGCCGCGGGCCTGGAGCGGTTCCGCGCCACCTCGGTCAAGATCATGCAGGACGGCATCACCGAGAACTTCACCGCCGCGGTGATCGAGCCCTACTGCCGCTGCGGCGGCACCGGCCTGTCGTACGTGGACCCGGAGCTGCTGAAGGGTTATGTCGCCGAGCTGGACCGGCACGGCTTCCAGGTGCACTTCCACGCGATCGGCGAGCGGGCCGTCCGCGAGGCGCTGGACAGCCTCCGGGGCAGCGACCCGGCCAACCGCCACCACATCGCGCACCTGCAGATCGTCGAGCCGTCCGATGTGCCGCGTTTCGCCGAACTCGGGGTGACGGCGAACCTGCAACCGCTCTGGGCCACCCACCACGCCCAGATGGACGAGCTGACCATCCCGTTCCTGGGCGAGGAGCGGTCGGCGTGGCAGTACCCGTTCGCCGACCTGCGGCGCGCCGGCGCCCGCTTCTGCGCCGGCAGCGACTGGCCCGTCTCCAACGCCGACCCGCTCCAGGGCATGCACGTGGCGGTGAACCGCACCGAACCGGGCAGCTCGGTGCACGCCGGCTACCCGACGGCGCAGACCCCGTTCCTGCCCGGCCAGCGGCTCGACCTGGCCACCGCGCTGACGGCCTACACCGCGGGCTCGGCCTGGATCAACCACGACGACGACGCGGGGACCATCGCCCCCGGCAACCGCGCCGACCTCGTCGTCCTGGACCGCGACCCGTTCACCGAGCCCCAGGCCGACATCTGGCGGACGGAGGTGGCCATGACCTTCGTCGGCGGCGAGCTCGTCCACCGGCGCTGACTCCCGGGTTCGTGCCGGGGCCGGTCGGGAGGGAACGCGGCCGCCGTTCCCCGCCTCCCGGGAGGGCCGCTACCCTCCTGGGAGGAGCCCGGGCGATCCGGAAGCCGGACGGGTTCCCGCCGGGTCCCGCGCCCCGCGCCGGGGGCGGGCACCCGTCCCCAGGGAGGACACCGTGAACGATCTGCCCATCTGCGTGACCTGCGGGGTCCAGTACGGCGGCCCACGCGAGAACTGCCCGATCTGCGAGGACGAGCGGCAGTACGTCGGCTGGGAGGGCCAGCGATGGACCTCCCTGAACGAGCTGCGCCGGGCCGGGCACCGGCCGAGGATCGCCCCGGAGGGCGACGGGGTGGTGGGGGTCGGCGTCGACCCCGCCACGGCCATCGGACAGCGCGCCCTGCTGGTGCGCACCCCCGCCGGCAACGTGCTGTGGGACATGGTCACCCACCTCGACGACGACGTGATCAAGCAGGTCACGGAGCTCGGCGGGATCGACGCCATCGCGATCAGCCACCCGCACTTCTACGGTTCGATGGTCGAGTGGGCGCACGTCTTCGACGCGCCGGTGTACGTCCACGCGGCCGACCGGCGCTGGGTGGCCCGCCCCGACGACTCCGTGGTCTTCTGGGAGGGCGACGCGCTGGAGATCCGCGAAGGGCTGACCCTGGTCAACGCGGGCGTGCACTTCGACGGCGGCCAGGTGCTGCACTGGCGTGACAGCGAGCAAGGGCACGGCGCCCTGTTCTCCGGCGACATCCTCCAGGTGGTGCCCGACCGCCGCTGGGTCAGCTTCATGTACAGCTACCCCAACCTCATCCCCGAGCGCCCCCGGACGGTCCGCCGCGCCCTGTCGCTGCTGGAGCCGTACCGCTTCGAGCGCGTCTACGGCGGCTGGTGGGGGCGGGTCGTGCACACCGACGGCGCCGAGGCCGTCCGCCGCTCCGCCGACCGCTACCTGCGCTTCGCCCTGGACGACGACCGGGAGTGAGGATCCCGGCGCCCGGGACGGGCGCCGGAGCGGCTCCCGCGCCGACCGCCGGGGCCGACGGCCGGGAAAGAGCGGGACAGCCCTCGCTCACCGCGGGATGAGGAACAGATCGCTCTCGCCGGGGGTGAACTCCAGCCGCATCGACTTGTCCTCGCGGAGCTCGATGACACGGTCACCGGCGTCGATGCCGTCGTCACGCGACCAGGTCGCCGGAAGCACGAGCACCCCCTTGCCGGTCCGCACCAGGAGCCTGAGCCCCTCGCAGCGGTAGCGGAAGGCGACGCGCTTGCCCTTCAGCGCGGTGCAGCGCACGCCGGGTGGGAACACGGGATCCTTGTCCGCGTAGACGACCACGCCCCTGCGACCTTCGAGCCGCGCCGCGGTCAGGCGCGCCTCCCGCGTCCCGACGTGCTCGGCGTACTCGTCGGTGGCCGCGAAGACTCCGACGGCCACGAGGAGCGCGACGAGCACCACCGAGAGCGTCCGCAGCCACAGCGGCGCCTGGACGGCGGCCCGTGCCGGGTGACCCGCCCGCCACTCCTGCCGCCCCAGCAGGCCGCAGTAGACGAGCAGGGCGACACCGCAGGACAGAGCGGTGTCGCGGGTCAGGAGGGGAGACGTCCGCACCGGCGTGTCACCGGCGACGGCCAGCGCGTCGAGCACGAGGAGGGCGCTCACGGACGTCACGGTCACCACGCCGGCGCGGAGGATCCTCCGGCCCCGCAGAATCCTTTCGCGGTCGGCGGGGCCGCAGCGGCGACGGCCTCCGATCCTCCGCCGGGCGAGCAGGAGCGCCGCGCCCCCGAGCAGGGCGACGCCTGCCGCGAAACCCGCCTGCGCGATCGCCGGGACTCTCCCCGCCGACCGGTTCAGCGGGGCGTCCGCCCAGATCAGCAGGGCCAGGACGGCGAACGCCGTGAGCGCGGCGGTCGCCGCCCGGACGGCGAGGCGCCCCCGGGGCAGCCGCTGCCCGTGCAGGATCAGCCGGTGTGCTCCGAGGACGAGGAGACAGAGCAGGACCAGGCCGAGCACGACGGTGTAGACGGAGGTGGAACTGCGCAGCAGATATTCCTGAATGCTGAAACCCAGCATGCTGTTGTCGATGCCGAAATAGACGGCGTAGGTCTGAGTGCGTTTCCACCCGAAGTAGAACCCCAACGCGGTGAGAAGGGTGGCCGGCGCGGCGATCAGCCCGATGGCCTCCACCACGTCACGGATCATGAGTGACCCGTCCGCCTGCCCTGGTTCCCCGGCTGATTCAGCCGTATTTGAGGCTGTCGACATCAATGCCCAGAATTCTGATCCACGGCACGAGCTCGGGCGGCGGTGTGTCCGCCTCGCACAGCGGCTGCGTTATCCGCCCGACTCCCGAATTATTGACCTCGTCCACCTCCGCCTGGGCCGCGATGCAGCGCCGTATCCATTCCTTCTGCGCATCGACCCACGCCCTGACCGCCGCCGCGATCTCCTGCGGGACGAAAGAACGGCCCAGTTGCGCCCCCTTGACCGGAGACGTCGAGGGGGGCGGATCGGCGGGCTGCCCCGGATCGGTGGGCGATGCCGGAGGAGAGACGTCTCCCGAAGGGGACGGCGAGGGGTCGGGCGGCGGGGCACTCGGCGTCGGCGTGCCGGTGGGGACGGGGACGTCCTCCACCACGTCGATGGCCTCGCGCTCCAGCTCGTCGCGCTCCTCCTCCGCCTTCTCGGCCTCCCGGTAAGCCTGCCGCACGTGCGACGGCGCGTCTTCGGGAAGCGTGAGCCCCGCCGACGTTCCGTCACCCCCGCAACCGGCGACGAGAAAGGCGGCGCACAGAAAGGCGACGATGGATCGCGACCCCGCGGCACTGCATCCACGCATGCTCTCTCCCACCAGGAAAGCCGGAAAATGCGGTTTCATCCACGACAGAGGGAAAACGTTGGAAAAGCACGGTGTGACACCGGAACAGCGCCGACACGGGTTTCGAACCCCTCAACGGGCCCGCTCTCCCGCCGGAAGCGCCCCACGCCGGCAAAACAAGAGTAATCAGCCGGTCGCATCGGGTAAACCGCTTTATTCCTCACCATCCGACCGCGTGCGCCGGACCGGCGCGGTCCTTCCCCGCGCCGTGGACACCGCATGGAGGACGCACGGGTCGTCGAAGGCGCGAGGCCGGGCGGCCGAGGTGCCGGAGCCGCCCACCCGGGCCGCGTCGCACCCGGCACGGGAGCCTACGCCCGGCACGAGGACTCGCACTCGGCACGCGAAAGGCCTCCGCGGGGGTTCCGCGGAGGCCTTTCACGTACGGCACCGGCCGGGCGCCGCCGGGTGACCCGGGCGGCGGGCGATGCCGGTGGAGGCGGTGCTAGTAGATCGGGCGCGAGGAGGAGCGCAGCCGCTCCAGCGCCTCGGCCAGGATCTGGGCGCCGTCCTTGTCGCTGCGACGCTCCTTCACGTACGCGAGATGCGTCTTGTAAGGCTCGTTGCGCGGCGGCGCGGGCGGATTGGCCTCGTCCTGACCGGCCGGGAGGCCGCACCGGGGGCAGTCCCAGAACTCGGGGATGGCCGCGTCGCTGGCGAAGCTGGGACGCGTCTCATGCATGTTGGCGCACCAGAAGGGGACCCTTACACGGGGAGCCGCCTCGCCGCGCTCCGCCTCCCCCATCGGGCCGGCGCCGACACGGCTGCCACGGATCGCGTTGCCACTACCCACGGATGAACTCCTCGCTCGATGGCCCCGGCACGTAGAGTGCGGGGCACTGAACCACTGTCACGCCTGTCGAGAGCCAGGTCAGGGCTTCAGAAGCAGACCCAGCGCGATGATGCAGACGAACCAGACCACACCGGTGATGATGGTGAGCCTGTCGAGGTTGCGCTCGACCACCGAAGAACCTCCGAACGACGACGAGAAACCGCCACCGAACAGATCCGAGAGACCACCGCCCTTGCCCTTGTGGAGCAGGACGAGCAGCACCATCAGCAAGCTCGACAGGATGAGGGCGATGGAGATTCCGATTGTCACCGTTGACCTGTTCCCTATGTGCGCGTGGCCCGCGTCCGGGCACGACCCTTGTGTGACGCCTGAGGCGTGACGATTCAAACCTGCTCTAAGAGGGTATGACCTGCTGTCAAGTCGTACCCCCCGAATGGCTCAGTCAGCCGGACATTTCACCGAAACGGCATAGTTTAACGAACTCCCCCGGATCGAGGCTCGCGCCACCGACCAGGGCGCCGTCGACATCGGGCTGGGCCATGATGCCGGCGATGTTGTCAGACTTGACCGACCCACCGTAAAGGATACGGACACCCGCGGCCACCTCGGCGTCGTACAGCTCGGCGAGTCGGGCCCGCAGAGCCCCGCAGACCTCCTGAGCGTCCTCGGGAGTGGCCACCTCGCCGGTGCCGATCGCCCACACCGGCTCATAGGCGAGCACAACGGACGCGACCTGCTCGGCGGTGACCTTGCGCAGTGCCCCGTCGAGCTGCGAGACGCTGAAGGCCACCTGCTCACCCGCCTGGCGGACCGGCAGGCCCTCCCCCACGCACAGGATGGGGGTGAGCCCGTGCCGGTAGGCGGCCAGCACCTTGGCGTTGACGACGTCGTCGTCCTCACCGTGGTACTGGCGCCGCTCCGAGTGGCCGATCGTGACGAACGTGCAGCCGAGCTTGGCGAGCATGGCCCCGGAGATCTCACCGGTGTAGGCGCCGCCGTCGTGCTGCGACAGGTCCTGCGCGCCGTAGACGATGCGCAGCTTGTCGCCGTCCACGAGGGTCTGCACGCTGCGCAGATCCGTGAACGGCGGGAGCACGGCGACGTCGACCTTGTCGAAGTCCTTGTCGTTCAGCGCGAACGCCAGCTTCTGGGTGTGCGCGATGGCCTCAAGGTGGTTGAGGTTCATCTTCCAGTTGCCGGCGATGAGCGGCTTGCGGGCTGTGGCGCTCATCGCTCGCTCACGACTCCTCGGTCACCGGTCCGGATCAATTGTCCTCCTCCAGGGCGACGAGACCGGGCAGGGTCTTGCCCTCAAGATATTCCAGGCTGGCGCCGCCACCGGTGGAGATGTGGGAGAACCCGTCCTCCGGGAGACCGAGCCGGCGCACCGCGGCCGCGGAGTCTCCACCGCCGACGACCGTGAAGGCGTCCGACCGTACCAACGCCTCGGCCACCGCGCGGGTTCCGCCGGAGAACGCCTCGAACTCGAAGACGCCCATCGGGCCGTTCCAGAACACGGTGCGCGCGTCGGCCAGCTTGCCCGCGAACAGCTCACGGGTGCGCGGGCCGATGTCGAGGCCCTGCCGGTCGGCCGGGATCGCGGTGACGTCGACCACCTCGTACTCGGCGTCCTCGGCGAACTCCGCGGCCGCCAGCACGTCGACCGGGAGGACGAGCTCCACGCCTCGCTTGGCCGCCTCGTCGAGGAAGCCGCGTACCTGGTCGAGCTGGTCCTCCTGGAGCAGCGACCGGCCCACCTCGTAGCCCTGGGCCTTCAGGAAGGTGTAGGCCATGCCGCCGCCGATGAGAAGCCGGTCGACCTTGGTGAGCAGGTTGCCGATGACACCGAGCTTGTCGGAGACCTTGGCACCGCCCAGCACCACGGCGTACGGCCGGTCGGGGGCCTCGGTCAGCTTCTCCAGCACCTTGACCTCGGCCAGCACCAGACGGCCGGCCGCGTGCGGGAGCAGCCTCGGCACGTCGTAGACGCTGGCGTGCTTACGGTGGACCGCGCCGAAGCCGTCGCCCACGTACAGGTCGGCGAAGGCCGCCAGCCGCTCGGCGAACGCCGCGCGCTCGGCGTCGTCCTTGGACTCCTCGCCGGGCTCGAAGCGCAGGTTCTCCAGGAGGGCCACCTGCCCGTCCTGGAGGGCCTCCACGGTGCCCCGGGCCGACTCCCCGACCACATCGGCGGCGAAGGCGACGTCGGTGCCCAGAAGCTCGCCCAGGCGCCTCGCGACCGGGGCCAGCGAGTACTCCGGGGTGGGCCGGCCCTTGGGACGGCCGAGGTGCGCGGTGACGATCACGCGCGCGCCCTTGCCGGTGAGCTCCCTGAGCGTCGGCACCGAGGCGCGGATGCGGCCGTCGTCGGTGATGACGTCCCCGTCGAGGGGGACGTTGAGGTCGGCACGGACGAGAACGCGCCGACCCGCCACGTCGAACTCGGACAGATCCTTCATCAGAGGTCGCGACCGACCAGCTCGATGAGGTCCGCGAGACGGTTGGAGTAGCCCCACTCGTTGTCGTACCAGCCGACGACCTTGACCTGGTTGCCGATCACCTTGGTGAGGCCGGCGTCCAGGATGCAGGACGACGGGTCGGTGACGATGTCGCTGGAGACGATCGGGTCCTCGGTGTAGGTGAGGTAGCCCTTGAGCTCGCCCTCGGCCGCCGCCTTGAGCGCGGCGTTGACCTCCTCGACGGTGGTCTCGCGGCCGACGTCGACGGTGAGGTCGGTGGCCGAGCCGGTGGGGATCGGCACGCGCAGCGCGTAGCCGTCGAGCTTGCCCTTGAGCTCGGGCAGCACCAGGCCGATGGCCTTGGCCGCGCCGGTCGAGGTCGGCACGATGTTCAGCGCGGCGGCGCGGGCGCGGCGCAGGTCCTTGTGCGGGCCGTCCTGCAGGTTCTGGTCCTGCGTGTAGGCGTGGATGGTGGTCATCAGGCCCTTCTCGATGCCGAAGGTGTCGTTGATGACCTTGGCCATCGGGGCCAGGCAGTTGGTGGTGCAGGACGCGTTGGAGATGATCGTGTGCTTGGCCGGGTCGTACTTGTCGTGGTTGACGCCCATCACGATCGTGACGTCCTCGTTCTTGGCCGGAGCCGAGATGATGACCTTCTTGGCGCCGTTGTCGGCGTGCACCTTGGCCTTGGTGGCGTCGGTGAACAGGCCGGTGGACTCCACGACGACGTCCACACCCAGGTCGCCCCAGGGCAGCTTGGCCGGGTCGCGCTCGGCGAAGGCCTTGATCGCCTTGCCGTCCACGATGATCTCGTCGGCGGTGCTCTTCACCTCGTAAGGCAGCCGGCCGAGAATGCTGTCGTACTTGAGCAGATGGGCGAGCGTAGCGTTGTCGGTCAGGTCGTTGACCGCAACGATCTCGATGTCCTTGCCGCTGGCAGCGACCGCACGCCAGAAGTTGCGGCCGATGCGGCCGAATCCGTTGACCCCTACGCGGATGCTCACGGTGCAGATCTCCTCGTACGTCGGTGCGCCGGTCGGTGGGACCGGCGGCTTGGGGCGGGCTGAAATCTCAACCACGAACCCTATCGGACCCAAATTGGTTTAGACCACTGGTGGGGTGGGCTCTGTTGTTCCTGAACCCATGAACAGGTATCGCCCTGTTCAAGTAAAGTGCCCGACTCGTCACTCCCAACACCTTCACCCCCTGTAGGACCTGCTATGAACGACAACGATCGGCCTTCGGCCGGCGGGCTCATGAGGGGCGCCGCCGCCGGTCTCGCGGGCGCCGTCGCCGGTGCCGCCGGCTACGGCGCGCTCCTCGGCGCCGCCGGGTACGGGGCCGGCTTCGCCGCCGTCGGGGTCGGCCTCCTCACCGGTCTCGCCGCGGCGGCGACCCGCCCCCGAAGCCCGGCGCTGCCGCCGCTGTGCGCCCTGCTCTCCCTCGCGGGCGCGGCGGCCGGGCAGTTCGCCGGACACGTCGTCATCTGGGCGGGCGCGGCGGGCGAGAAGTACGGCACAGCCCTCGCCCAGGTGCTCGACGCCTTCCCCCGCGCACTCAAGGAGGAGCCGGTCTCCTTCCTGTTCTGGGCGGCCGCCGCCTGCGCCGGCTTCGCCGTCGCGCACCGGGGCACCGGATCTGCCCGCGCCGTCTCGACCGTCCCGCAGCCGGACGAGGCGGACCACGCGGGCACCGCCGCCCCCGACCGGCGGCCCTGAGCCGCCCGCCTCCCGTACGACGGCCAGCCCTCCGCCCGGCACGGCCCGCCCTTTCGTCCGTCTGCCCCGGCCGTCCCCCGAACCGCGACCGCCGCCCCGGGACGGCCGGGGCGGTCGGGCCGACGGTCACCGGGCGATCAGGCTGGTCGGGGCGGCCCACGCGGGCCTGTACCGGGCGCCACCCGCCGGACCGGCGGACCCCCGCCGGTCGGGCGCGCCCTCGTCGGCGTCGGCGGGACGCGCGGTCCCTCGCCGGGCCTGCCGCCCGCGGTGGGCGCCTAGGGGGCCAGCATGTCGACGGTGAGGTTGGCCTCGGTGTTGGGGATGCCGATGTCCTGGGCGCGCTTGTCGGCCATGGCCAGCAGGCGGCGGATCCGGCCCGCGATGGCGTCCTTGGTCAGCGGCGGGTCGGCGAGCTGACCCAGCTCCTCCAGAGACGCCTGCTTGTGCTCCACACGCAGACGTCCGGCGATCACCAGGTGCTCGGGGGCGTCCTCACCGAGGATCTCCAGGGCGCGCTGGACCCTGGCGCCCGCGGCGACCGCCGCACGGGCCGAGCGGCGCAGGTTGGCGTCGTCGAAGTTGGCCAGCCGGTTGGCCGTCGCCCGGACCTCACGGCGCATCCGCCGCTCCTCCCAGGCCAGCACGCTGTCATGGGCGCCCAGCCGGGTCAGCAGCGCGCCGATGGCGTCACCGTCGCGAACCACGACCCGATCGACACCGCGGACCTCACGGGCCTTGGCGTGGATCTTCAGCCGCCTGGCCGAACCGACCAGCGCGAGCGCGGCCTCCGGCCCGGGGCAGGTGACCTCCAGCGACATGGAGCGCCCCGGCTCGGTCAACGAGCCGTGCGCGAGAAACGCCCCACGCCAGGCGGCCTCGGCGTCGCAGGTCGCTCCGGCGACGACCTGGCGCGGCAGACCGCGAACCGGACGGCCGTGGTTGTCGATCAGACCGGTCTGGCGGGCGAGCGCCTCGCCGTCGCGGTAGACCCGGACGAGGTAGCGCGAGCCCTTGCGCAGCCCGGCCGGGGCCAGCACGAGCACCTCCGCCTTGTGCCCGAAGACCTCGCCGATGTCCTTGATGAGCCGCCGGGCGGTGACGTTGGTGTCGAGCTCGGCCTCGATCACGATCCGGCCGCTCACCAGGTGCAACCCGCTTGCGAACCGCAGGAGCGTCGACACCTCGGCCTTACGGCAGCAGGGCTTCAGAACCGGCAGCCTGCTCAGCTCGTCCTTGACCACACCCGTCATCGCCATGTGCGTTCGTCCTCCCCCATACAGACCCCATGCGGCCCGAGATACATCAGGCTCACAGAAGTTTCTCGCACTCCTGAGCACCGCTGACCAGGATCAACGCTTCTCACGGAAAATCTCGTCCAGGACGGAGGCAAGACGTTGCGCATCGTGTCGCGGCGACCCGTCCTGTTCGGCGACGGAGGCCAGGACCAGCCGCCCGCCGAACCCGGCGGCGGCCTTCTCCAGCTCCTCCCGGTCGTCGGCCACCCCGGCGTCGGCGAGAACCACGTCGACTTCCAGGGAGGGCGCGTGCTCGCGCAGCACCTCCAGATGCTTCTGCGGGGAGAACCCGTCGGTCTCCCCGGGCTGGGGTGCCAGGTTCAGCGCGACCAGCCGGCGGGCACGCGTGCCGTGCAGCGCCTCGGACAGTTCCGGCACCATCAAATGGGGCAGCACGCTGGTGAACCAGGACCCCGGCCCGAAGATCACCCAGTCGGCGGCGAGGATCGCCTCGACGGCCTCGGGGCACGCCGGCGGATCCGTGGGAACCAGCGAGATGGCCCGGACCCGGCCCGGGGTGAGCGCGCAGGCCACCTGGCCGCGCACCGTGCTCACCCGGCCGTCCAGCTCCACCTCGGCGACGATGTCGAGCGGTACGGACGACATCGGCAGCACCCGCCCGTGCGCGCCGAGCAGCCGTCCGACCCAGTCGAGCCCGGCGACCGTGTCGCCCAGGCGCTCCCATAGGGCCACGATCAGCAGGTTGCCGATCGCGTGACCGTGCAGCTCGCCTTCACTGCGGAAACGGTGCTGGACGACCTCGCTCCAGGTGCGGCCCCACTCGTCGTCGCCGCACAGCGCGGCCAGGGCCATCCTCAGGTCACCGGGGGGCAGCACGCCGAGCTCCCGGCGGAGCCGGCCGCTCGATCCCCCGTCGTCGGCCACCGTGACCACCGCGGTCAGCTGTGAAGTGACCCGCCGTAACGCCGACAGCGAGGCGTACAGCCCGTGCCCGCCCCCCAGCGCGACGACCTTGGGCCCCTCGTTCACTCCCGGCTCGCGCCTGTGCCCTTCACGCACTCCCGGCTCGTACTCGGGCCCCTCGCCCACACCCGGCCCGCACCTGTGCCCTTCACGCACTCCCGGCTCGTACTCGGGCCCCTCGCCCACACCCGGCCCGTACTTGAGACCTTCACTCACTCCCGGCCCACATCCCGATGACTCACCTGCACGTCCATCCCACCCCGGTCCCGCAGCCGCGCGGCGATCTGCTCGGCCATGGCGACGCTGCGATGCTTGCCGCCGGTGCAGCCGACGGCGAGCGTGGCGTAGCTCTTGCCCTCGCGGGTGTAACCGGAGGCGATGATGCCCAGCACCTCCTCGTAAGCGTCGAGGAGCTCCTTCGCACCCGCTTGGTTGAGAACGTACTCCCGTACGGGGGCATCGAGGCCATTCATCGGACGGAGTTCGGGAACCCAGTGAGGATTGGGCAGGAAGCGGCAGTCGACGACCAGGTCGGCGTCGACCGGAAGGCCGTACTTGTAGCCGAAGGAGACCACGTTGACACGGAGCCCGGGCCGGTTCTCGCCGCCGAAGAAGGCGACGATCTTGCCCCGGAGCTCGTGAACGTTGAGGTTGGAGGTGTCGATCACCAGATCGGCGTTCGCTCGGACCTCGCGCAGGATGCCGCGCTCACGCGCGATCCCGTCGACCAGGCGGCCGTCTCCCTGAAGCGGGTGGGGGCGGCGGACGTTCTCGAACCTGCGGACCAGTTCCTCGTCACTGGCCTCCAGGAACACCACGCGCACACCGACACCGCGGCCCTCCAGCTCCTCGATCGCGGTGTTGAGGTCGGTGGTGAAGGCCAGGCTCCGCACGTCGACGACCGCGGCCACCTTGTCGGCGGCGAGCTTGACCCGCCCCGCCTCCTCCGCCATGGCGAACAGCAGGCCCGGCGGCAGGTTGTCGATGACGAACCAGCCCAGGTCCTCCAAGGCCTTGGCGGCGGTGCTCCGCCCCGCCCCGGACATTCCGGTGACGACGACGAAGGCTGTGTCTGTCTCGCTCATGGATTTCGCCCCTTCAAGGCCGACACGATCGTCTCGGCCGTCGAGGGGCCGATCCCTGGGACCTCGCAGATCTGCGCCGCGGTCGCCTCCCGCAGCCGCTTGACCGATCCGAAATGCTTGATCAGCGCCTGCCTGCGGGCCGGGCCGAGGCCGGGGACCTCGTCCAGAGCGCTCTCCTTCACGCTCTTCGACCGCTTGGATCGATGGTAGGTGATGGCGAAGCGATGGGCCTCGTCACGTACTCGCTGCAGCAGGTAAAGGGCCTCGCTGGAACGGGGCAGGATCACCGGCAGGTCCTCGCCGGGAAGCCAGACCTCCTCCAGCCGCTTGGCCAGGCCGCAGACCGCCACGTCGTCCACGCCCAGCTCGTCGAGAGCTCTGCGGGCGGCGGCCGCCTGGGCGGGACCGCCGTCGACGACGACCAGGTGGGGAGGGTAGGCGAACTTGCGCGGCTTGCCGGTCTCCGGATCGATGCCCGGGGTCGCCGTGCCGTCACCGGGCTCCGCCCCGGCGTCGGCGTCGAGGTCACCGGTGGCGGAGCGCTCCTCCAGGTAGCGCTTGAACCGACGTGAGATCACCTCGTGCATGGAGGCGACGTCACCTTCGGTGGACCGCACGGAGAATCTGCGGTACTCGCTCTTGCGAGCCAGGCCGTCCTCGAACACCACCATCGAGGCCACCACGTTGGTGCCCTGGATGTGGGAGACGTCGTAGCACTCGATACGCAGCGGCACCTGGTCGAGGCCGAGGGCGTCGGCGACCTCCTGCAGCGCCCTGCTCCGCGAGGTCAGGTCACTGGCCCGCTTGAGCTTGTGCTGGTTGAGGGCCTCCTTGGCGTTGCGTTCGACGGTCTCCAGCAGTGACCTCTTGTCGCCGCGCTGCGGGACCCTGATCTCCACTCGTGCCCCGCGGTGCTCGCCCAGCAGCTCCGCCACCGCCTCGGCGTCGGGAGGCAGGGCGGGGACCAGCACCTCCCTGGGCAGCGACTCGGCGGCCGCGTCGCCGTACATCTGCAGCAGGAACTGCTCGACCAGTTCGCCGGGGCCCGCCTCCTCGACCTTGTCGACCACCCAGCCGCGCTGGCCCCTGATGCGCCCGCCGCGGACGTAGAACACCTGGACCGCGGCCTCCAGCGGATCCTCCGCCAGGGCGATCACGTCGCAGTCGGTGTTGTCGCCGAGCACCACGGCCTGCTTCTCCATCGCCCGCTGGAGCGCCTGGATGTCGTCGCGCAGCCGGGCGGCCCGCTCGTACTCCTGTTCGGCGGCGGCCTCGCGCATCTCGCGCTCCAGCCGCCTGATGAACCGGCCGGTGGCACCGGCCATGAAGTCGCAGAAGTCTTCGGCCAGCTCGCGGTGCTCCTCGACGGTGACCCTGCCGACGCAAGGCGCGGAGCACTTGTCGATGTAACCCAGCAGGCAGGGGCGGCCGACCTGCCCCGCCCGCCGGAAGACGCCCGTCGAGCAGCTCCTGATCGGGAAGACCCGGAGCAGCAGGTCGACGGTCTCCCGGATCGCCCAGGCGTGGGAGTAGGGGCCGAAGTATCGGGTGCCCTTGCGCTTGGCCCCGCGCATCACCTGGACGCGGGGGAACTCCTCGCCCATGGTGACCGCGAGGTAGGGGTAGGACTTGTCGTCGCGGTATTTGACGTTGAACCGCGGGTCGTACTCCTTGATCCAGGAGTATTCGAGCTGGAGGGCCTCGACCTCGGTGCCGACGACCGTCCAGTCGACGCCGGCAGCGGTCGTGAGCATGGTCTGGGTGCGCGGGTGCAGGCCCGCGAAGTCTGCGAAATAGGAGTTGAGCCGCTGGCGGAGGCTCTTGGCCTTGCCCACGTAGATGACCCGGCCTTCGGCGTCTTTGAACCGGTAGACACCGGGGGACTCGGGAATCGACCCCGGCTTCGGCCGGAAACCCGCCGGACCGTTCACAGATCTCGCCACACGGAAAGCCTATCGGCCCTCACCGACAGGATTCCTGCCCTCGCGACCCCCAGCCGGGACCCCGCCGGGAGATCCCGGGCTCGGCTCCCGCCATGGCGCCGGGGCGGGGTTCCGGAACGCGCGGGCGTGGCCCGATGGCACGCACAGGGCCGAGCGAGATACGCAAGATCCAGCGAAGCATGCAAGAGACGGGTGAAAACCGCGAGACCCGACCACCGAGGCGGTCCCCGGCGGCCGGGTCTCGCCGGTGCTCAGGCGAGGGTGATGGAGTCTCCCTCGACCTTGATCTGCTTCTCCTCCAGCGGCTTCGTCGCCGGACCGTTCGACACGGAGCCATCCTGGATCTTGAACTTGCTGTTGTGGCACGGGCAGACGATCGCGCCGTCCGCGACGCTGTCCACGTCACACCCCTGGTGGGTGCAGACGGAGCTGAAAGCCTTGAACTGCCCGGCCGCGGGCTGGGTGATAACGATCTTCTGGTCCTTGAAGACCTTGCCGCCCCCCTCGGGGATGTCGGAGGTCTTGGCCAGTGCCTGTGCCCCGGAACCGCCCGACTCGGCGCTGGAACCGGCCTCCGGCGCCGACGACGTGCTGGCGGAGGTGTCACCACCCGCGGCCGACTCACCGTACCCCGAGCACGCCGTCAGCACCGCGGTCACACCGGCACCTCCGGCGCCCAGTATCACCGCACGGCGCGTGGTCTCTGTCATGGTCACCTTCCCAGGATCGTCATCATCTTCAGGTACGGCCCGGAGCCGATGACGGTTCAGCATGCCGTACGCCGTGTCAGAAAACTGTGAAGAAATGCACGCACAGCGCATCTTCTGGAACGGTGAGCAGTCGTTCCGGAGGCTTCCCCGGCCGCGGTTCCGGACCGCCCGTCCCCTCACCTGGGAAGACTCTTGCCCGGCCCGGCGCGGCCGCGTCCAGCGGTGAGATCTCGTTCGTCGGGAAGGCCGCGCCCGGCGGTGACCGGCGACGTCAGACCATGACGATCCCGTCGCCGTCGACGCGCAGCGCGAACTCCGCCAGCGGGGCCTCCGCCGGGCCCTTGAGGCACTTGCCGGAGTCGGCGGCGAACTCGCTGCCGTGGCAGGGGCAGCGGATGACGCCGTCACCGACGCGCCCCACCGCGCACCCCCGGTGCGGGCAGCTCGCGGTGAACGCCTTGAACACCCCCGAGGTCGGCTGGGTTATCACGATCTTCCACTTGGTGATCACCTTGCCGCCGCCCACGGGGATGTCCGCGGTCTGGGCGATGACCTTCCCCTTGATCCCCGGCGGCACGATGGCCGGCGCCGGCTCGCCGCTCCCGCACCCGGTCAGCACCGCTCCGCACGCGGCGACCCCCGCGGCGCCGATCACATGCCTGCGCGTGGGCATGGTGGAAACGTCATCACTGCTCATTGCGGCCCTTCTCGCCTGATGTCCCCGCCCTGACGTCCCCGTCGGAACCGAACTCCCGCACCAAGGGTATTGACGGGGGAGCCCGGTCCCGCATCCGGCCTCAGGTGCCCAGGATCTTCCGCAGGAAACGGCCGGTGTGGCTCTCCTCCACCAGGGCGACCTCCTCGGGCGTGCCGGTGGCGATCACGGTGCCTCCCCGGGAGCCGCCCTCCGGGCCCATGTCGATCAGCCAGTCGGCGGTCTTGATCACGTCGAGGTTGTGCTCGATGACGATGACCGTGTTACCGCCGTCGACGAGCCTGCCGAGCACGCCGAGCAGCCGCCGGATGTCCTCGAAGTGCAGGCCGGTGGTGGGCTCGTCCAGCACGTAGATCGTCCGGCCGGTGGAGCGGCGCTGCAGCTCGGCGGCGAGCTTGACGCGCTGGGCTTCACCGCCGGACAGGGTCGTGGCGGGCTGGCCGAGCCGGACGTACCCCAGGCCGACGTCGTTGAGCGTCTGCAGGTAACGCTTGATCGCCGGAATGGAGTCGAAGAAGCCCAGGGCCTCCTCGATCGGCATGTCGAGCACCTCGGCGATCGTCTTGCCCTTGTAGTGGACCTCCAGGGTCTCCCGGTTGTAGCGGGCCCCGTGGCACACCTCGCAGGGCACGTAGACGTCCGGCAGGAAGTTCATCTCGATCTTGAGGGTGCCGTCTCCGGAGCACGCCTCGCACCGGCCGCCCTTGACGTTGAAGCTGAAGCGGCCCTTCTGGTAACCCCGGACCTTGGCCTCGGTGGTCTGCGCGAACAGGTCGCGGACCTTGTCGAAGACGCCCGTGTAGGTCGCCGGGTTGGAGCGGGGGGTGCGGCCGATGGGCGACTGGTCGACGTGCACGACCTTGTCGACCAGGTCCATCCCGGTGACCCGCGAGTGGCGGCCCGGCACGGTGCGCGCGCCGTTGAGCTCCTTGGCCAGCGCGTTGTAGAGGATGTCGTTGACCAGCGTGGACTTGCCGGACCCGGAGACGCCGGTGACCGCGGTGAACACGCCCAGGGGGAACTCGACGTCGACGCCCTTGAGGTTGTGCTCGCGGGCGCCCTTCACCGTGATCTGCCGCTTCCTGTCGCGCTTGCGGCGGGCGGCGGGGATGGCGATGCTCCTGCGCCCCGACAGGTAGGCGCCGGTCATCGAGTCCTCGCAGGCCAGCAGCTCGGAAACCGGACCGGAGACGACGACCTGGCCGCCGTGCTCACCGGCGCCCGGACCGATGTCGACCACCCAGTCGGCGGCGGCGATCGTGTCCTCGTCGTGCTCGACCACGATCAGCGTGTTGCCCATGTCACGGAGCCTGAGCAGGGTCTCCAGCAGGCGCTGGTTGTCGCGCTGGTGAAGACCGATGGACGGCTCGTCCAGGACGTACAGCACCCCGACCAGGCCGGAGCCGATCTGGGTGGCCAGCCGGATGCGCTGGGCCTCCCCACCGGCGAGAGTGCCGGAGGCCCGGTCCATCGTCAGGTAGTCGAGGCCGACGTCGAGCAGGAAGCCCATTCGGGCGTTGATCTCCTTGACCACCCGCTCGGCGATGTGCATGTCGCGCTCGGAGAGCTTCAGCCCCGCCAGGAACTTCGCGCACTCGCCGATCGACAGGGCGGAGACCTCGGCGATCGAACGGCCGTCGACCGTGACGGCCAGGGAGACGGGCTTGAGCCTGGCCCCCTTGCAGGCCGGGCACGGGATCTCCCGCATGTAGCCCTCGTACTTCTCCCGCATGCCGTCGCTGTCGGACTCGGCGTGGCGGCGCTGCACCCAGGGGATCGCCCCCTCGAAGGTGGTGTAGTAGGAGCGCTGGCGGCCGTAGCGGTTGCTGTAGCGGACGTGGACCTGCTCGTCGTGGCCGTTCAGCAGGGCCTTCTGCGCCTTCTTGGGCAGCCGCTCCCACGGGGTGTCGAGATTGAATCCCATGGCCAGGCCGAGCGCCTCGACGAGGCGGACGAAGTAGTCGCTGGTGTGGCCACCGGCCCACGGGGAGATCGCGCCCTCGCCCAGGGTCTTCTCCGGGTCGGGCACGATCAGCTCGGGATCGACCTCCATCCGGACGCCCAGGCCGGTGCACTCCGGGCAGGCCCCGAAGGGCGAGTTGAAGGAGAACGAGCGGGGCTCGAGCTCCTCGAACGACAGGTCGTCGTAGGGGCAGTAGAGGTGCTCCGAGTAGAAGCGCTCGCGGTTGGGATCGTCGTCGGGGAGGTCGACGAACTCCAGCGTGATCGTGCCGCCCGACAGCTGCAGGGCGGTCTCCACCGACCCGGTCAGGCGGCTGCTCGCCCCTTCCTTGACCGCGAGACGGTCGACGATCACCTCGATGTCGTGCTTCTCCTGCTTCTTCAGCGTCGGCGGCTGGTCCAGCCGGACCACCGTGCCGTCGACGCGCGCGCGGGCGAAGCCCTTGGCCTGTAGCTGACTGAACAGCTCGGCGTACTCGCCCTTGCGGCCGCGGACCACCGGGGCGAGCACCTGGAAACGGGTGCCCTCCGGAAGCTCCATCACCCGGTCGACGATCTGCTCCGGGCTCTGCCGGGCGATCGGGCGGCCGCACTGCGGGCAGTGCGGCTTGCCGATGCGCGCCCACAGCAGGCGCAGGTAGTCGTAGACCTCGGTGATCGTGCCGACGGTCGAGCGGGGGTTGCGGCTGGTCGACTTCTGGTCGATCGACACCGCGGGTGAGAGGCCTTCGATGAAGTCGACGTCGGGCTTGTCCATCTGCCCGAGGAACTGGCGCGCGTACGCCGAGAGCGATTCGACATAGCGGCGCTGGCCTTCGGCGAAGATGGTGTCG
Source organism: Streptosporangium fragile (assembly GCF_039534445.1). Classification (NCBI taxonomy): domain Bacteria; kingdom Bacillati; phylum Actinomycetota; class Actinomycetes; order Streptosporangiales; family Streptosporangiaceae; genus Streptosporangium; species Streptosporangium fragile. The sequence continues at coordinate 131,423 of NZ_BAAAVI010000012.1, forward strand.
AAGGCCAGGCTGGACTTGCCCGACCCGGACAGTCCGGTGAAGACGATCAGAGAGTCTCGCGGCAGGTCCAGCGAGACGTCCTTGAGGTTGTGTTCACGTGCGCCACGCACGATGAGGCGGTCAGCCACAGCAGTCCCGACGTCGGTGTTGAAGGGTCAAGAGCGGTCGCGGGAAGACTAGCGAGCGGGTCCGACAATTTTGCGGACCGGCGTCCGGGGGGCGTGGGGTTCCCCGCCCTCCCCAGGGTACGGCCTTCTCCTGCGTCCTAGGGGTCTCTTGTCGTTTCAACCGCGCGAGCACCCCCCGTTATGCCCCCGGCGGCGCCGAGACGGAATGATGAAGGGTGGGGCGGGCCGCGCCCGCTCTGTGCCTTCCCGCGACCCCGTCCGAGGAGAAACCGTGACATACACCGGTGACGTACAGGTCGGCGGCCCCGCCGACGTGCGTGAACTGCCCGCCCTGACGATCTCCAAGCTGGCCGTCGGCCCGTTCGACAACAACGCCTATCTGGTGCGGTGCACCGAGACCGGTGACGGCGTGCTCGTCGACGCCGCCGCCGAGCCCGAGCGGCTGCTGGACCTCATCGGCGACATGCCGATCAGCAAGATCGTCACAACTCACCGGCACGGCGACCACTGGCAGGCCCTGGAGGAGGTCGCGAGGGCGACCGGCGCCTCGGTGGTCGCCCACCCGCTCGACGCGCCCGCGCTGCCGGTCCCGGTCGACCTGGAGGTGGAGCACGGCGACCGGGTCACCGTCGGGGTGGTGAGCCTGGAGGTGATCCACCTGCGCGGCCACACGCCGGGATCGATCGCCCTGTACTACCCGGGTCACCTGTTCACCGGCGACTCGCTCTTCCCCGGCGGGGTCGGCAACACCAACAAGGATCCCGAGCGGTTCACGCAGCTCTTCACCGACGTGTCGGAGCGGATCTTCGACCGGCTGCCCGACGACACCTGGGTCTATCCCGGCCACGGCAGGGACACCACGCTGGGCGCCGAACGCCCCTCACTGCCCGAGTGGCGCGAACGCGGCTGGTGAAACGGACCGCCGCCCGTCCGGGCGGGCGGTCCTCCGCGCCGCCGCACCGCTCGAACGGTGCGGGCGGCCCCGCCCCGGACGGGCGATGAGATGTCAACCGCCCGTCCGCCCGCCGAAGACCCGGAGGATCCGATCCGCCGCGGCGGACGGATCCTCCACCCGTTCCACAAGATCTCCCCAGGACCAGCGGTAGAACCAGCCCGCGGGCAGCGGGACGCAGTCGACGGTCTCGCTGAACATCGCCGTGTCGGGGTCGGTGACCCGCAGCGACGGCGGGCTCCGCCTGAGCGTCGCGTTCATCCCCCTCGCCTCCAGCTCCCGGGCGAGCATGCCGAGGAAGTAGGTGCGGGTGTGCTCACGTGGCTCGGCTGCCATGAGACCATCATGCCCGGCGAGGGGGGGTGCCGGGCCTTCCCGGGGAAACGCGTCTCCGCCGTCCCGCGGCAGTGCCACCGCGCTCCGGGGCGCTCCGGGACGCTCCGTGGCGGTCCGAGCGGGCCGGGACGGCACACGACGGCCCGTACGGGGCGGATAGTGTGCCGGGTACGCGGCACGGCCGGCGCGAACCCACACCGTACGCGCGGGCGGTCGGCGGAGTTCGTGGGTCGCCCGCCCGGCGCGGCCGGCCACGTCACCCGTGACCGGCCGGCGCGTACGATCCGGGCCCGGACCTCGCGGGGTCAGCCGACCCCGGCGGCCGCCTTGCGCTCCTTGCGCTTCTCCCGCTTGAACATCAGGACCCGCAACGGGATGGCCGCCACGATGGCCATCTGCATGACGGCCCCGACCTTGATGAGGGTGTCGCCCCCGGCCAGGCCCGCGGCCCAGATGGTGAGGCAGGCCACGTTGATCATCATCCAGGCGAGCACCACGGCCGCCAGGTTGCCCTTGGGCTTGGGGTATTCGATCCGGCTCACCATGAGGTAGGCCACGCCGAAGATGGGCAGGACCGTCGCGACCGACGGGGGGAACAGCAGCACGACCGAGACCACGGTCATGGCGCCCATGGGGATGGGAAGGCCCATGAAGTCGCCGCTCTTGGTCTTCACGCAGGCGAAGCGCGCGAGCCGGATGACGCCGGCCAGGAGGACGGACGCCGCCGCGGCCATGACCATCATGAACGGGATCCGCTGGTTGAACCCCGCCCAGATGACCACCATGAAGGCGGGCGCGAAGCCGAAACTGATGACGTCGGCGAGGTTGTCCAGCTCGGCGCCCATGGCCGAGGCGCGGAACTTGCGGGCCACCAGGCCGTCGAACAGGTCGCAGGTGGCGCCGATCAGCAGGAGCACCACGGCGGTGCCGAAGAACCGGGGGTCGGCGGCGAAGGGCTTGCCTTCCTGCAGCGAGCTGATGGCCGACCAGGCGAGCACGCAGACGGCGAGGAAGCCGCACAGGGCGTTACCGAGGGAGAGGGAGTCGGCGGCGGACAGACGGAACGCCTTGCCCACGGGACCTCGTGGCTCGTCGTCCGTCTCGTCCATCGGCCAGCTCGCGTCAGCCGTGGTCAAGACTCGTCACCCCCGCGACGGTGCGCTCACCTACGGAGACAGCGGGCGAGATCCCCTCCGGAAGGTAGACGTCGACCCGCGAACCGAGCCTGATCAGCCCGATCCGCTCCCCCTTGGCGACCTTCGCCCCCTCGGCCACGTAGGGCACGATGCGACGTGCGACGGCACCCGCGATCTGGACGAACTCGATGTCGCCGAGGGCGGTGTCCAGATGCCACACGACGCGCTCGTTGGTGTCGCTGTCCTTGTTGAACGCGGGCAGGTACCCCCCGGCCACATGCTCCACCGAGGTGACCGTACCCGCCAGCGGCGCCCGGTTGACGTGCACGTCGAGCGGGCTCATGAAGATCGCAACCCTGGTGCGGCCGTCCGGCCACGGATCGATGCTCTGCACCACGCCGTCGGCCGGCGACAGGATCCGCCCGGAGCCGGGCGTGCGCTCGGGGTCGCGGAAGAACCAGAGCATCCCGCCGGTGAGCGCGGTCAGCGGCACCGCCGCCAGGGCCCAGCGCCGGTCACGGCCGCCGAGGAGAGATGTCACGGCGGCGGCCGCCGCAGTCGGGAGCAACCACGGGGAGACGCCACGTGCCAGGCCCATCCGGCGGCCTGGCTGGTGGCTTGCTGAATCGTGGGACACAGGGAACCTTTTGTAATGTCATGCGGCATTAGACCGGTATGTCTACCCGCCCTGGGGCAGGATGCTACCCATCTCTCAGCCCTTATACGGCGCAACGAGACAAGCAAAGCGCCTTGCACGCCAATTCGCTAGCCCCGCTCGACACTCGCCGGGGTGGTGTTTTCCTTGCCCTCCCGGATGTCACGCCGGGACTTCATCAGGCTGGCCACGGTGGTGATCACCATGGTGACGACGATGACCGACAGCGACAGCCAGATCGGGATCGCCGGTGCCCAGGCGAAACCGCTGCCGTGCAACGCCTCGAGGATCAGCTTAACCCCGATGAATCCGAGGATGAACGCGAGACCGTAGCTCAGGTAGACCAGGCGCTGCAGGAGGCCGCCCAGCAGGAAGTAGAGCTGGCGCAGGCCCATCAGGGCGAAGGCGTTCGCGGTGAAGACGATGAAGGCGTCGGTGGTCAGGCCGAAGATGGCCGGAATGGAGTCGAGCGCGAACAGCAGGTCGGTGGTGCCGATGGCGATCATGACGATCAGCAGCGGGGTGACCATGCGCCTGCCGTCGACCTTGACGACGACCTTGGAGCCCACGTAGTCGTCGGTGTGCGGCAGCACGCGGCGCGCCCAGCGCAGGACCGCGTTCTCGGAGACCCCCTCCTCCTCGTCGTGGCCGTGCTGGCGGACCAGCTGCACCGCGGTGTAGATGAGGAACAGGCCGAAGACGTAGAACAGCCAGCTGAAGCTGTTGAGCGCGGCGGCGCCGATGGCGATGAAGATGCCGCGCATGACCAGCGCCATCAGGATGCCCACCAGCAGCACCTTGTGCTGGTACGCCTTCGGCACCGCGAAGCGGCTCATGATGATGTAGAAAACGAAGAGGTTGTCGACGCTCAGGCTGTACTCGGTGAGATAGCCGGCGAAGAACTGGCCCGCGGGGGTCGGACCCGCGAGGATCCACATCCCTATCCCGAAGATCACCGCCAGGGTGACGTAGAAGCCGACCCAGAACCCAGCCTGCTTGAAGGAGAACTCACGAGGCTCACCCCGGTCGACCACCCAGAGGTCGAAGGCCAGGACGACCAGCAGACCTCCGATGACGGCGATCCATGCCCAGACAGGAACAGTCACAACTGATAAACCTCCGGCGGCGCGCACGACAGACTGCCGGAGGTCTCTCCCGCCCGGTTGAAACACAGCCAACGGAACGGACCGACAGCCCCGGGGGCCTCGTGGGGTGAGACAACACCGTGATGACGAGACTGTCGCGAAGGGATACTCCCCCCCTAACCACGCCAGTATAGGTGTACGGCCTGGTGTCACCTAATCCAACAGGGCGCCACAGCCCGTTGTTCCCGGCGCTCCGCCTCCGGCGTCCGGAGCCTCGTCCCGGCCGGCGGAGCCTTGTCCCGGCCGGTGACGCCCGGGAGACCTTCGCCCCTCCGACGTCCGAGACATCACCCGTCCAGAGCCGGGCCATTCACCCTTCCGGGCCCGGGAGCACCCGCCCCTCCGAATTCAGGGGCGCCCGTGCCTCCCGGGCCCGGGGACGCTCACCCTCTCCGCGGGAGAGTCCCGTACACCGCCAGCACCGCCTCCAGCGCCTCCCGCTCCCCGGGCAGCTCACGACCTCGCCCCGCGGCGGCCTCCGCCAGCCGGGTCACGAGGCCGTCGTCGGTGAGGACCCGCGCGACCGCGCCGCGCATCGCGGCGACGTCACCGTACGGCACCAGCAGCCCGGCTTTCCCCAGCATCGCCGGAACACCTCCCACGGCGGTGGCGACGACCGGGGTCCCGGCCCGCAGCGCCTCCTGCACGGTGAGCGGCTGTCCCTCCCAGCGGCTCGGCACCAGCAGAGCCCTGGCCACCCGGAGCAGGTCCCCGACGTCGTCCCGGTTGCCGAGCAGCCGCACCGGCAGGCCCTCCCGGTCGATCCGCCGCTGCAACTCCGCCCGGAGCGGCCCCTCCCCCGCGATCAGGAACACCACCTCACGCGCGGCCGTTCCGTCGCCGCCCTCCGGCACGATCCGCCCGGTCTCCGCGCCCTCCCCGGCCCCTCCGGCGGAGCCTTTCGCGGGCTCCTGCGGCGTACCACCGAACACGGGCGCCCCGATGTCGCGCTCGTCCGCGAGATGCGCGGCTCCCGTCACGGCCCCGGACGCGAAGACCTTCGCCACGTCGAGGAGGGTCTCCAGGCCCTTCTGCTGGGCGAGCCTGGCGACCGTCAGGATGACCGCCGCGTCGCCCGTGCCGAGTTCCGCCCGGATCGCCCCGGGCCGGCGCCCCGAGGAGGGCAGCGCGGGCGCGGGGACGACGGCGGTCTCGACGTACCGGGCGCCGAGACGGGTCATCCGCTCTCCCAGATCGGGAGAGACCACCAGGATCCGGTCGGCGCGGTGTGCCGTGATCCGCTCCAGAATTCCGTAAATCGCACCGATCGCGCCCCCCGCGGTGGCGGCGTTGTGCAGGGTCACCACCAGGCCGGTCCCGGTGCCGGCCAGGGCGAGCGCGGCCAGCGCCCCGGCCCGCAGCCCGTGGGCGTGCACCGCGTGTGCCCCGCGCAGGGCCCTGAGCATCCGGATCGCCCGCAGGTCGTTGCGCGGATGGGGCCGGTCGGAGATCGGCACGGGGACGAACCGGGCGCCGAGCGCGGTGAACCCGAAGGTCTCCTCGGTGCTCGGCGGCCCGGCCACGACCACCCGCCTGCCGGCGCGGGTCAGGCCCGCCGCCAGCATCGCCACGTGCCGCCCGACCCCGCCGGCGCTCGTGCCCAGCACGAACGCCACCCGTTCCGCCCCGTCAGCCGGCGAAACTCCGTACGTCACCGGAACAGCCCTCTCCACGGAGACATCCCCTTTCCGCATCGCACCCCGGCCACCGCCGTCGCCCGGCCACCGCCGTCGCCCGGCCACCGCCGTCGCCCGGCCCGGCCGCCGCGACGGCCCGCTCACGGCACGCACCCGGACACCTGCTCCGGTCCTCGTGCGGGCCCGCCCTCTCACCTCAACCACCGGCACGAATGCTCAACCACCGGCACGGACGCCCGCGCGGCCCTCTCAACGGATCCCCGCACCGGCTCTCCTTCCCGGCCACCGGCACGGACTCCCGCCCGAGCCCGTCCCCGGACCAGGGCTCCGGGTCCTCGCGCCGATCCGGCGTCTCAGCCATCGACCGGGGCTCCCTCCCGCGTGGGCTCCCGGCGGAACCTGGCGAGCAAGGACCGGGCATCCGGCCGATCGATCACGACCGCCACGACCGTGAACGCCACCCCCCCGGCCAGCGCGGCGACCACCCCGACCGCCACCGACGCCCACTTGGAGACCTCGCCGAAGGCCGCGACGCACGCCGCCCCGGCACCCCAGGCCGCGCCACCGCCGGCCAGGGCGGCGAGGAGGGCCCGCCACACACCGTCCAGCGAGGCCGCGCCCCTGGCCCGGAGCACGGCGAGGGCCAGCAGCAGGCCGCCCACGGTCATGCCGACCGTGCTGCCGAGCGCCAGCCGTCCGACCACGTCGGCGGGCTCATCCGCGGCCCGGGCGAGCAGGATCTGCGCGACCAGCGCGACCGCCCACCCGGCCGACGAGGCGGCGGCCGCCACCCGTCCCCGGCCGCAGGCGTACAGTACCCGGGCGAGGTGCAGCATGAGCGCGTACCCGACCAGACCGGGCGCGAACAGCGCGACCGCCGCGGCCATCTCGGGCTCGGCCGCCGCCCCGCCGGGAGTGTCCACGAGGAAGACCCGCGTCACCGGTGCGGCGACCGCCGCCATCACCCCGGCGGCGAGCCCCGTCACCAGCAGGATGACCCGCGTGGTGGACGATGTCAGCGCGTCGAACCCGGGCAGGTCCCCCTCGGCGGCCCGGGTGGACAGCACCGGGAACGAACTGGTCGCGATCGGCACCACGAGCACGGCGTAGGGCAGCTGGTACAGCGCCCAGGCGTAGGTGTAGACGCCGATGGCCCCCTTGCCGCCGAGGTCGTTGGACAGAAGGACCGCGACGACGAGCGCGACCTGCTGCGCGACCAGCACGGCGAGCCCCGCGGTGGCGAGTCTGCGCGCCTGGGCCGCGACACCCGGGGGGAAGGACAGCGAGGGCCGCAGCCGGAGCCGGAGCCGGGCCACCGGCCCGATCACGGTGAGCACCATCGCCGCGGCGGCGACGGTCGCGCCCAGGGCGAGGGTCAGCTCCCCGGCCCCGGACAGGTCCGCCAGGTCCTCGGCGCCGCCATCGCCGACCTGCTCGAACGCCAGGTAGGAGGCGACGATGAGCAGGCTGGAGACCAGCGGCGCCAGAGCCGGGCCCATGAATCGCCGGTGCGCCTGGAGGACGCCGTACAGCACCACGGCGAGCCCGAAGAAGATCATCCGAGGGGCGAACAGGACGAGCATGTCCGTGCCGACCTCGACGACCCGGGCCATGTCGCACTCGGGAAGGTTCCCGACGAGCAGGGTCACGATCGGCCCCGCGAACGCGACGATCAGCAGGGTCAGCGGCACCATGACCAGCGTGACCCAGGTGAGCAGCGCCGAGGTGATCCTGCCGACCTCCGCCCTGGCCTCGGGGTCCGCCTCCGCCCGGGAGGCCGCCGAGGCCAGCACCGGCACCACCATCCCGGCCAGCGCACCACCCGCCACCAGCTCGAAAACGATGTTCGGCACGTAGTTGGCGGTGTTGTACGCGCTGCTCAGGCAGAGGTTCCCGACGCTCTGCGACTGGAAGAGGTAGCGGCCGAACCCCACGGCCCGGGCCAGGACGGTCACGACTCCGATGAGGATCGCCGCTCCCGCGACCCCCTGGCCGATCCTTCTGATCATCGGTTGGCGGGGGGCTGCTCCACGGGGCGGCGGCCGAGCATGTCGATGCGGTTGAGAACGGGGTTGCCCGCGATCACCTTGGTGAAGCTGACCTTCTCGGAGGCGGCGGTCAGCGCGACGACGGTGCCGAGCACGGCCAGGCGGCCGGGGCGGCCGAGGGTGACCGAGGCGGCCAGGCCCAGGAGCGCGCCCAGCGCGTTGGCGCCGGCGTCACCCAGCATGGCCCGCTCGCCGAGATCCTCGGGGAGCAGCGCAGCGGCGGCTCCCATGGGGATGGCGGCCAGCGCGGCCGGGACGGGGTCGTCGCGGCGCAGGCCCGTGGCGAGCAGGGACGCGCCGGTGAGGAGACCGACCTTGACGGCACGGCCCGGACGCAGGTCGAAGAGGTTGGCCAGGTTGGCGGAGCCCGCGATCAGCGCGGCGTCGACCGGGACGTCGAGGGGCGAGCGAGCGGTCACCGCGGCGGCGGCCAGGCCGGTCACGCCGATACCGAGGAGCTTCACAGCCCCGCTGGTGACCTCACCCTTGGCCAGGGCGCTCAGGTGCCCCTTGAACCCCTTGGAGGACGTCGCACCGTACAGGTCGTCGTAGGCGCCGAGGCCGCCGCTGCCCGCCACGGCCAGCAGCGCGGCCGCGCGGACCCTGCCGGGCAGGCCGGGGAGCGCCGCCGCCGCGGCCCCCGCGCCCGCGACGAACGCCGGACCCTCCAAGAGGGTGATGGGCTCACCGCGGTGGTTCGTGCGGGCCCAGGTCTCCGCGTCGCCGACCGGGGGCCTGCGGGTGAAGGCGGCGTACGCGGCGCGCGCGGCGACCGCACCGAGAACCGCGCCGGCGAGGGCGCCGAGAAAAGCGCGACGAGCCATCGGATCATCCTCCGGAGGTGGCCGTGGTGGCCGTGGTGGCCGAGGGGGTGGGCGACGGGCTGGGCGCGACGCCCGCGACGCCGGGGCCTATGCCGTACTGCCCGGCGATCCCGGACAGTTGCTCTCGGAGAGCGTAGACCACCACGACCCGTCCCATGGGCATATCGGCGGTGTCGACGGTGGAGACCTTCTCCGTGAAGGCGGCGTCCTCCCGGAGCGCGGCGATGACCCCGCCGGCGGCGGTGGCGGTCTGCGTGCCGGCGAGCACCGTACCCAGAGAGGCGTCGTCGAGGCCGAGCGCCGTCGCCACGATCGCACCGGCCTGCTCGCCTGCGGTGTCCCCGGTGTACGGCTCCGCGGGGGCGGTCAGCACGGCCAGCTCGGCGCGCTTGGCGGGCTCGTCGGCGACGGTGAGCAGGCCGCCGCGCTGGAAGGCGTCGAGGATGCCGGGACCGGCCGGGTGCTCCTTGCCGACCTGGGCGGGATCGTTGGTCACGATCGCCTCGGCGAGCACCTCGGCGGCCTTGCCGTGGGCCGTCGCTCCGGCGGGGAAGACCGTCTCGGCGGGCTTGGCCCCGGTGGCCAGCTTGTCGACGAAGACCGACTGGGTGGGGTCGACGTACCGCTCGGTGAGGGTCACCCGGCCGGTCACGGTCGCCCCGGCCTCGCCGATCACCTGCTGCACCGCGTCACGTGTGCTCGCCGTGGTGCCCGGAGCCTCGACGATCACCACGGTCTTGCCCGCGAGCGCATCCTTGACGAGCCGGGCGGAGTCGGCGGCCACGAAGGCGTCGTTGCCCGCCTCGCGCTTCTGCAGGGCCTCCACCTGGGCGCGGAGCTCGTCGTTGCCCTCGCGGAGCTGGTTGGCGAGAGACTCGCTCGCCTTGATGACGGGGTCTTCGAGCAGGGTGGTGCCCAGGACGATGCCGACCGAGAGCGCGAGGAAGATCGCGACGATGGAGACGAGGTGATAGCGGAAATCGATCACGAGAAGAGTCCGACCAGCCAGAAGATGAAGCCGTTCCAGACGTCGCGGACGCTGTCCAGCCAGATCTTGCCCACCGGGGAGACGACGATCGCCACCCCCATGGTGATCAGCGCGGTGGCGACGAGCAGGAGCAGGGACGGAGTGGAGATCCGGCTGCGGTAGAGCCGGCTGACGCCCTTGGCGTCGATGAGCTTGCTGCCCACCCGCAGGCGGGTGAGGAAGGTGCTGGCCATGCCCGACCGCCCCTTGTCGAGGAACTCCACCAGGGTCGCGTGCGTGCCGACGGCGACGATCAGGTCGGCGCCCTTGTCGTCGGCGAGCAGCATCGCGATGTCCTCGCTGGTGCCGATCGCCGGGAAGAGCACGGCGGTGCGGCCGAGCTGCTGCACCCGTTCCAGGCCCGGTGCCCTGCCGTCGCGGTAGGCGTGCACGACCAGCTCGGCGCCGGACGTGAGCGCCTTGGTGGAGACCGAGTCGAAGTCGCCCACGATGATGTCGGGCAGGTATCCGGCCTCCAGCAGCGCGTCGGCGCCGCCGTCCACCCCGATCATGACCGGGCGATATTCGCGGATGTAGGGGCGGAGGGCGGCGATGTCCTCCTTGTAGTGGTAGCCGCGGACCACGATGAGGACATGCTTGCCCTCCATCTCGGTCCGGATGTCGGGCACGCCGACCCCGTCGATGAGCAGGTCGCGCTCGCGGCGGACGTACTCCATGGTGTTGGCCGCGAACGCCTCGATCTGCACGGTCAGCCCGGCCCGCGCCTCAGTCATCGCGGACTCGACGGACTCGGGCGTCTGCACGTCACCCTTGCCGACCACCTCGTCGTCGAGATAGACGACGCCCTCGTGGAGCCGGATCAGGTCACCATCCTTGATCCGCTCGAACAGCTCGGGGCTGGCGTTGTCGATGAACGGCACCCCGGCATCGACGATGATCTGCGGGCCCAGGTTGGGATAGCGGCCGCTGATGCCCGCGGCAACGTTGACCACGCCTGCCGCGCCGCACGCGACAAGCGCCTCCGCGCTCACCCGGTCAACGTCGACGTGATCGATAATCGCGATTTCCCCGGGCCTGAGGCGCTTGGTCAGCCTCTTGGTCCGCCGATCGATTCTCGCCACTGCCGTCACCCCGGGAAGGTCCGTGACCTTCCTGCGGCGGAGGTACCCGGTGAGCTTGTTCTGAAGCCCGTCAATCGGCACCTTCATCACGACCATCCTGCCAGAGCGAACGACCGGGCGAGCCAAACAGACGACGGCGTGTCAGATTCGTCATCGGAGATCACCCGGAGCCCCAGCTCCCCCGGGGCAGCGGGATTAATCCTGCCAAGGCTTGCCGGAAGAGGACGACCAAACCTTCCCTCCGGCGCTCGGACGGCCCGCGCGGCCTCTCCGAGCGCCACCGGGAAGGACCGTCTTCACCTGCGGAAACGGCCGCCTCCCCGCGGCGGCGGCGACCGGCGTCACCGCCGGGAGGAGGCCGCGCCCACCGGGGAAGGTGATCGATCTCACCTGCGGAAGCGGCCTCTCCTCGACGGCGCCTTCCGCACCGGCGGCACAGACCTCACGGCGAGGCGGATCACACCTTGTCGGCCGCGGCGATCGCGAGCAGCTCTTCCGCGTGCGCGCGGCCCAGCTCCGAATCCTCGAGGCCGGCGAGCATGCGGGACAGTTCCCGTGCCCGGCCGTCCTTGTCGAGTGCGATCACGCCACTGCGCACCACGCTGCCGTCGTCGGACTTCTCCACGACCAGGTGCTGGTCGGCGAAGGCCGCGACCTGCGGCAGGTGGGTGACGACGATCACCTGGGAGGTGCGGGCCAGACGCGCCAGCCTGCGGCCGATCTCCACCGCGGCCTTGCCGCCCACACCCGCGTCGACCTCGTCGAACACGAACGTCGGGACCGGGTCGGCACCGGCGAAGACCACCTCGATGGCGAGCATCACCCGGCTGAGCTCGCCACCGGAAGCGCCCTTGTTCAACGGCAGGGGCGGCGAGGCGGGATGCGGCGACAGGCGTAGCTCGACCTCGTCGACGCCGTACGGGCCGAACTCTCCGGAGACGGTCAACGAGACCACCACCCGGGCGTGCGGCATCGCCAGCGCGGTCAGCTCTTCGGTGACGGCCTGCCCGAACCGCTCGGCGGCGGCGGTCCTGATACGGGTCAGCTCGGCGGCCAGCTCGGTGAGGCGCCCGGTCAGCTCCTCGTGCTCGCGGGTCAGCTCGGTGACGCGGTCGTCGTCGCCCTCCAGCTCGGCGACGCGGGCCGCGGCCCGCGCGGCCCAGGCAAGCACCTCGGCGGTGTCGGCGCCGTACCTGCGGATCAGGTGGGTGAGCACGGCACGCCGCTCCTGCACGGCCGCGAGCCTTCCCGGGTCGGCCTCGACCGACTCGGCGTACGCGGCCAGTTCGGTGGCGACGTCGGCGATCAGGTAGCCCGCCTCGGCGAGCCGGTCGGCGATGCCGCCCAGAGCCGGGTCGAAGTCGCGGACCGACTCGACGGCCGTACGGGCCTCGCCGACCAGCGCGATGGCGTCCGGCAGGTCCTGCTCGCCGGACATCGGATCGCCGAGCAGCGCCCGGTGCGCCGTCTCGGCCGCGTTCCTGAGGGCATCGGCGTGGGCGAGCCGTTCCTCCTCCTCGCGGAGCTCGGCCTCCTCACCGGCCTTGGGATCGGCCCTCTCCACCTCCTCGAGGCCGAACCTGAGCTGGTCGGCCTCCTGGGCGCGTTCTCTGGCCCGGGTGGTGATCTCGGCCAGCTCCTCGGCCACCTGCCGGTGGCGTCTGTAGGCCTGCTCGTAGGCACGCAGCGGCTTGACCAGTTCCTCGCCCGCGTAGCGGTCGAGGGCGGCGCGCTGGCGACCCGGCTGGAGCAGCCGCTGCTGGTCCATCTGACCGTGCACGGCCACCAGGTCGTCGGCCAGGTAGGTGAGCGTGCCGACCGGCACGCTGCGCCCGCCCAGCCAGGCGCGGCTGCGCCCCTCGGCGGAGACCGTGCGCGCGATGATCAGCTCACCGTCCTCGATCTCGCCGCCCAGATCCTGGACCTGCTGGGCGACCCGGCCCGCCGGGTCGATGACGAGGGTGCCCTCGATGGTCGCCTTGTCGGAGCCCGGACGGACCCGTGCGGGGTCGGCCCGGCCGCCGAACAGCAGCCCCAAGCCGGTCACCACCATGGTCTTGCCCGCACCCGTCTCGCCCGTGACCACGGTGAATCCAGGCGATAGCACCAGGACGGCCTCGTCGATCACACCGAGCCCCTGGATGCGGACCTCCTCGACTCTGGGTCGCACTGGTCCCTCCCGTCACATCGAATTCACCGAACATCAGTGCGGTGCGCGGGCACGATCCTACGCTCTTGGGGCGACGATCGCCCGAACGAGCTACGGCCTCACGCGGCCGCGCCAGCCCTGTACCGGCAGGTCGAACTTGGCGACCAGCCGATCGGTGAACGGCGCCCCGGAATCTTCCAGACCGTGCAGCCGCGCGAGCCGTACGGGCTGTTCCGCCCGGCGCAACTCGATCCGTGTCCCGGCGGGCAGATCGAACCTGCGGCGCCCGTCGCACCACAGCACCGCTCCGGCCGCCTCGATTTGGACCTCCAGCGCCAGCCGGGAGCGGGGCGAGACCACCAGCGGCCTGGCGAACAGTGCGTGGGCGCTGATGGGGACGAGTAACAGCGCCTCCACCTCCGGCCAGACGACCGGTCCACCGGCCGAGAAGGCGTACGCGGTGGAGCCGGTCGGGGTCGCGCAGATCACCCCGTCGCATCCCCAGCGCGACAACGGTCTGCCGTCGATCTCGGCGACCACCTCCAGCATGCGCTCGCTCTTCTCCACGGTCGCCTCGTTGAGCGCCCACGTGTCGGCCAGCACCGTGCCGTTGAGGCGGGCGGTGACCTCGATGGTCATCCGTTCCTCGACGTCGTACCGCCCCTGCACCACGCAGTCGACCGCCCCCGCCAGATCCTCCACCTCGGCCTCCGCCAGGAATCCGACGTGGCCGAGGTTCACACCCAGCAGCGGCACCCCGGCCGGACGGGCGAGCTCGGCGGCCCGCAGGAGGCTGCCGTCGCCACCGAGGACGATCATCATCTCGGCGTCCTCGACCGCCGCCGAACCCGCGGGCACCACATCCGCGCCCGCGCACGCGATCTCCTCGGCTTCGGCGTTCAGGACACGCACGGTCAGCCCGGCGTCCACCAGCCTCCGGATCACCAGGCGAGCGCTGTCGACGGCCGCCTCCCGCCCGGTGTGCGCGGTGACCAGCACGGTGCGCTTGGCAGTCATGTATCACTCTCTCGCTTGACGTGCTCGCCACCCTGGAAGAGATGGCGGTTCTCGTCCGTGCCGCATGGGTTCATGTGGCGTCTCGATGGCTTCCTGCTTCACCGCCGTGTGCCTGGACGCGTCCAGGTCTTACCTCGGCCTCACAGGCGTTTTCCGTCTCCGCCCGCCCGGCGGCGACCGTCACGCTGTGTCCACCGTGACGCTTCGGAGCCTCCGGGCTCACCCCTTGCCCCGCACATCGAACACGTTACCGAGCGGTGACGCAACGCGCGGCGGAAAGCGGCGGATTCACGCCGGCGCCCTCGTGCCCCGCAGGGCGCGTACACGTGTCGGCCATCACCCCAGGCACGAAGCCCCGAGCACGGACCGGCATGCCCCCCGGCCCGCTACCGGGGGCCCTCCGCCACCGCTCGCTCGATCTCGGCGCCGAGGTCGGCCACCGGCGGGGCGCCTTCGCCCTTGCCCAGCCAGATGACGTACTCGACGTTCCCCGACGGCCCGGGCAGCGGGCTCGCGGTGACGCCTCGCACGGTCAGGCCGAGTGATCGCGCGGCTTCGGCCACATCACGCACGGCCTGCGCCCGCAGTGCGGGGTCGCGGACCACGCCACCCGCGCCGACCCGCTCCTTCCCGACCTCGAACTGGGGCTTGACCAGCATGGCGAAGTCGGCGCGCTCGGCGGCGCACAGGACCAGGGCGGGCAGCACCAGGCGCAGGGAGATGAAGGAGAGGTCACCGACGATCAATGTGGGAGCCTCACCGACCATGTCGGGGGTCAGGTCCCTGACATTGACCCGCTCCATGACGGTGACCCTGTCATCGGTCCGCAGCGACCATGCGAGCTGGCCGTAACCGACGTCGACGGCGAGGACGTGCGCCGCGCCGTTGCGCAGCAGCACGTCGGTGAAGCCCCCGGTCGAGGCCCCCGCGTCGAGGCAGCGGCGCCCCGCGACGGTGAGGCCGCGCGGCCCGAAGACCTCCAGGGCGCCCAGGAGCTTGTGCGCTCCCCGGGACACGTAGTCGGGCCCCTCCACGCTCTCCGCGACCACGATCGCCGAGGCCGTGTCGACCTGGGTCGCGGGCTTGGCCGCCACCCGCCCGCCGACGCTGACCCGGCCGGCCTCGATGAGCTGGGCGGCCTGCTCCCTGGACCGGGCCAGTCCGCGCCGGACGAGTTCGCTGTCGAGGCGCGCGCGGCGGGTCACCGGGGCTGGTCCGGAGTGTCGTCCACCACGGCGAGCGCCTGCTCCAGCCCGGTGAACACCTCCTCGAAGACGTCCACATGCGCCGAGACGGGCAACTCGCCGAGACGGGCCAGCCCGCCCAGCGCGGCGTCCGCCCGCTCGTCACCCGTCTCCTCCAGTAGATCTGTCATGCGCTCCCTCCGGAACCGTTCCTGACCATCTCGGCCGACCTGGTCGCCGTGCCCGTCTCGGTGGGCTTGGCGACCTCGGTGGTCCTGGCCGTCGCGGCCGCCCTGGCCGCACCGGCGGTGTCGACCGTCTTCCCGCCGCTGCCGCCTCCCCCGCGGGCGCGGCTCGCGCGCCACCTTGCCCGCGGCTCCCCTGACCGTATCGGAAGCCGCGGCCCCCGTCGCCTCGGCACCGCTTCTCCGCGCCCTCCGCCGGGTCCCTCCCCCGCTCCCTGCCCCGCCCGGGTAGCCCCTCGAACCGCCGGCGCCTCCGTGAAGGCTCCTCCCACGGCGGCGAGCCCGGGTCCGGCTTCGCCACTCGGCCCTGAGCCCTGGCCCGCCACCCGGGCCCGGGTTTCCGGCCCCGCCGCTCGGGCTCGGAGACGGCCCACCTCGTCACCCACGGGCCGGGCCGAACGCGCCGAGCATGCGTTTCGCCCCGGCTGCGGTGATGATCTCTCCGAGCCGGCGGCGACCGTCCTCGCCCCCGGCGACGAACCCCCGGCCGCCCTACCGGCCCGGTCGGGCATCTGCGACCAGCCGGTTCCCCCGGATGCAGGGAGATCGCGAACTATTACGCGTGCCTTGCTCGTTGTCATCTCATCGACATCTTCCCGGCCCTCGAAAGACCAGGCCCCCGGACCGGAGGCGGACGGCTCGCGGGTCACCCCCCGCCCAGCGACCGGAGGGTTCCCCGCGCCGCCGTCCCGCGCCACGGAGCGGTCGAGCGACACCGGCCTGCGTGTCGCCGCCCCGGCCGTCTTGCCCGGCCTCACCGGGGCCGGGAGACCGGAGCGCGGGATCGATCCGTGTTTCCTCCCCGTCCCGTAAGACAGGGCATCCACGGTGGAGATGCTCGGTGAGACCGATGGCCGCCCGCGCGTACCCCGCAATACACCGAGCACCATGGTCGAAGCCCCCTTTTCCCGGCACACCCCCGGGCGCCGGATTGCACGTCCCCCCATGTGGAACGCTACCGTCCGTATCTGCAGAGGATTCGGACCGGTCCAGGAGAGAGGAGCGCCACGCGATGGCGACCGTCGACGAGTGCCGGGCGGCACTGCGCAAACTCGGCGAGCAGTTCGACGAGGTTGACGAGGAGAGCCGCGCCAGACACGTGGTCGAGCGCGACATCAGCTGCCACATCCGAGACCTCGGCGTCACCTTCTACGGCCGGCTCCACCACGGCGGCCTCGGACCGTTCGACGACACGCCCCCCGCCGACGGCAAACCGGCCGACGTGAAGCTGACCCTCGGCAGTGACGACCTCGTCTCACTGGTCAACGGAGAGCTCGACATGGGGCGGGCCGTGTTCAGCGGCCGGGTCAAGATCGATGCCAGTTTCGGCGACCTCCTGCGACTGCGCAAGCTTCTCTGAGGCCTGCGCGGGCTCCTCGTGAAGGGCACCCGGAGCTGAAACAACGCCCAGACCGGGATGAGACGCGAGACCGGGACCACCCGGCTCCAGGCTCACCGTCCGAGACGGGAGGCCCGACTCTGGGACGTGGCGGAGACCGGGGCGGACCCGGCCCTGGGACGTGGCTGAGACCGGGACATACCCGGCCCTGGGACATGGCGAAGTTCGGGGCGGACCCGATTCTGGGACGTGGCGGAGACCGGAGCATGACCGGAGGCCGGGACAGCGCTCAGGCGAGGGCGCACCGGTTTCCCAGGGTCACGTCCGCGAGGAGCGATCGCATCCTGAAGAGCAGGTCACGTGCGCGGGGAGAAGGAGGAGCCGAGGGCGGCCTTGACCGCGTCCTCATCGGCGCAGCCCTCTCCCACGGCTTCCCAGGTCACGGCGCAGGCCACGCGGAGGCCGTCGAGCGGCTCCCCCCGGCCGTCAAGAACGAGGTGGTCACCGTCCCAGCGGGCGTTCCACCCCTCGCAGGTCCACCAGCCGCCTTCGCCGCGGCGCACCTCGGGGTAGGGAAAATGCAGGGCGGACAGGTCACCGGCGATATAGGTGGGCCTGTGACGCGGCGCGGCGGTCAGCAGGTCGAGCGGGGTCGCCACCCCGGTCAGAACCAGCAGGCTGTCAACTCCCGCGTTGGCCGCCCCCTCGATGTCGGTGTCGAGCCGGTCGCCGACCACCAGGGGGCGCCGCGATCCGGTCCGCAGCATCGACTCGCGGTGCAGCGGCGGCTCGGGCTTCCCCGCGACGATCGGCTCGACACCGGTCGCCGTGGCGATGACCCGGATCATCGCCCCGTTGCCGGGGAGCTCGCCTCGGCCGGTCGGCATGGTCGCGTCGGCGTTGGCCGCCACGAAGAGGGCGCCCTGCCGCACAGCGAGCACGCCTTCGCTCAGCAGCGCGTACGAGAGGTCGGGCGCGATGCCCTGGACCACCGCGACCGGGGCATCCAGAGCGGTGCTGACCGGCCGTAGGCCGTGGGCGCGCAACGCGGTGCGCACCCCCATACCCCCAACCACCAGCACCCGGGCGCCCGGTCCGACCCGCTCGGCCACGAGCCGCGCCGCAGCCTGAGCCGAGGTGACCACGTCGTCGGGGGTCGCCGGAGCGCCCAGCGCGCTCAGGTGCTGGGCGATGGCTCCGGGGGTGCGCGAAGCGTTGTTGGTGACGTAGGCGAGGCGCACGCCGCGCTCGGCCGCCCGACGCAGGGCTTCGGGAGCCTTCGGTACGGCGTTGCGCCCCAGATACACCACCCCGTCGAGGTCGAGGAGAAGGGTGTCATACGGGTCGATCAGTGTCTGTATGTCCACTGCCCCATTTCATCACCCACGCGGATCACATCCGGCGGGCCCGCAGGGTGGCGCGTACGCTCTTCAAGGCCGACACGTAGTGTCGCTGGTCGGGGCGCATCGCGACCGCGATCGCCAGGGGCTCCTGGGCGCCCTCCATGTCGCCGGCCCGCCACAGGGCGAGCCCGAGTCCGAAATAGGCGTAGTCCTCAGCCGGATTGGCGTCGATGATCCAGCGGAAGCTGTCGGCGGCATCAGCATACTGGCGGGAGTTGAACTGCGCGCGAGCGAGCGCCTCGCGGACGCTGCGCGACCCCGGTTCGGCGTCCGCCGCGCGTTCCAGCAACGCGGCAGCCGCCGCCGGGCTGCCTTCCGACAGGAGTTTCATCCCTCGTTGAAACCAGTCATAGACGTCCCCGACCGGACCGCCCGCCTCGGGGCTGGGGGAATCAGACGGGCCGCCACGTCCTTGGACCATTATGTGAGGCCTCCTTCATCGACAGATAACGGATCTGACCGATTCCCTGACAAACCGGGGGCAGCTGCAGCCTCGGAGCGGCTCCCGGACGTTTCAGGCCTTTATGGGAACATGCCCTTTGTGGCGAATCCTGAACTGCCGGTGCCGGATGGGCTGGTGCTACGCCCGTTCCGGGGCGTGCGGTTCACGGTCGACGATCTCGCTGCGGTCACCTCCCCGCCATACGACCTCATCGACGAGGCCGGAGTGCGGGATCTGCTGGATGCCCACCCCAACAACGTGGTACGCCTGATCCTTCCCGGCACCGACCGCCATCGGTACGCCGAGGCCCGGGAGACGCTTCGGCAGTGGCTCTCCTCCGGAGTGTTGGCCGCCGACGAGACACCCGCCGTCTACGTCTACGAGCAGTCGGGCCCGGAAACGCTGCAGCGCGGGCTCATCGGCGATGTCGGCCTGGCCGGTCCGGAACTCGGCATCGTCCTGCCCCACGAGAACGTGATGCCCGGTCCCGTCGCTGACCGGCTGGCCCTGATGCGCACCACCGAGGCCAATCTGGAGCCCATCTTCCTGCTCTATGACGGCGCGGGCGGCGCCGCCAGCCGCCTGGTTGACGAGGTCGCCACCACCCGGTCCCCTCTGGCGGAAGCCAGGACCCGCGACGGCGTCAGGCACCGGTTGTGGGCCGTCACCGACCCGGACGAGCTCGCCGTCCTCGACGCCGACCTCCGCCCCCGCCAGGCTCTCATCGCCGACGGCCACCACCGCTACGCCACCTACCTCGCGCTGCAGAGAGAGCACCGCACCGGGGAGACGGGCACCGCGGGAACAACCGTCCCCGATGGGCCGATCACCACCCCCGACGCATCCGTCACCATCTCCCACACATCCATCACCACCCCCGATAGGCCCATCACCGCCTCCCACACAGCCGTCACCACCTCCGACGCGTCCGCCCTCACCTCCGGTGCGTCTGCCGTAACCGCCTCGTCTGCCACACCCGCCGTATCCGTTTCGCCCCCGGTGTCCAACGCAGGCGTGGAACCCGGGCCGTGGGACTTCGGCCTCGCGCTCCTGGTCGACTCCAGCGCCTATCCCCCCGATCTCAAGGCGATCCACCGGGTCATCCCCGGGCTCCCACTCGACGAGGCACTGGCCGGAGCCAGGAACTCGTGGCAGGTACGCGAGCACGCGACTCTCGCCGCCGGTCTGGCCGCGCTGGAGAAAGCCGACGGACCCGCCTACCTGCTGTCGGCCGGAGACACGGCCTACCTGCTCACCGATCCCGACCCCGCCCAAGTGGAGCAGGCCATGCCGCCCGACCGCTCGGCCGGGTGGCGGTCGCTGAACACCTCCGTCCTCGCGGAGTTCCTCCTGCCGAAGGTCTGGGGAATGGATGACGACGAGCGGACGGTGCGCATCGTGCACCACGACCCTGAGGCCGCTGTGCGGCTCGCGCGGCAGACCGGGGGAACCGCGGTGCTGTTGCGCCCGCTTGCCGTCGACGACGTGCTCGCGGTCGCCGCGCGGGGGGAACGGGTGCCCCGCAAGTCCACCTCCTTCGGCCCCAAGCCGCTGACCGGCATGGTCCTGCGCACGCTCATGCGGGAGCACAACATCCGGCCCTGAAGAGGGATGCGGGGCCGGTGCACCCGGGCGGCCCCGCGCCCCAGGCGGCCCCGAGCACGCGAGCGGCGCCCTGAGCATGCCACGGCCGCAAGCACATCGGCGGCAGCCCTCCTGTCCGGAAAGCACCCGGGAACATCCCGCGGCAACACCACCCGCCCGGAAAGCACCCGAGAACATCCCGACCGCCGACCGGCGGCCAGGGCCCGAACAAGGCCTCGACCACCGCCTCCAGAATGCGCGCGGGGGTGGAGAACGAGACCTCGGAAGGCCGTCGGCCCGTCTCCTGACCGAGTACATCCGATGAGCCGGATCCGAGTTCCCGCCGCACCGCATGAGGCGCATCCGGCACCGAGCACCTGGCCGGCGCCTCGGCGATCCTGCGGTTGACGGCACGGAATCTCCGAACCGGCTCACTAGCCGGGAACGGACATCTCGTCACGTCTCGCAACCGACCTCGGGGCAGCTCGCTTCTCCAGACCGTGGTCGCATCGATCACTCCGGTCGTCACAGCGCGGATCGGAGTCACCGGGCCGGCGAGGGGCGCCCGGTCGACCGCAGTCATCACGTTGACTGCGATCATCAGATCGACCGGAGTCACCGGGCCGGTCGGCGGCCCGGTCGGCGGCCCGGTCGGCGGCGAAGCCGGAATCGGGCGCATCTTCCACGGGGTGCATGAGAGAGCGCACCGACCGGGGGCCGGCCGGGACCCGAGGCGGAACCTTCTCGTCACCGCTCAGGACCACGGTGACCCGGCGTTCGAGACGCCTTGCCGAACACACCTCGACCTCGTACCCGGACGATTTGGAGCCCTCGCTCCCCCACCATCGACGGCGCAGCGCACCCGTCACCTCCACGATGTCGTCGGGCAGCCAGTCAGCCACGACCTCGGTGATCTCGGGATCGAACGACACGCACGGAATGGTGTCGACCCGGGCCCCACGACCACGCTGCCGCCGCCGGACGATCACCCGCCAGGTGCCGAGAACACTCCCGCTCTGCAACGATCTGATGTGCGCCGCTTCGGGCAGGCGACCTACCAGGGTGACCTCGTTGCGATCCATCGGATCCTCCTTCGATCTCTGCTGACCGAAGACGACTCTCTACGATGTGAGCTGTGCCGGAATGGCCGAACGCTGTTCTGGGGACATCGGTTCCAGTTCGGAGGTGGCTTGTGGACAACATCACCGACCTCGGCGGAGGCGTTTATGAGATCGACACAAGGATGGCCGGATACTCCGGTATCACCGCGGGATACCTGATCCTCGGAGACCGCCCCTGCCTGGTGGAGACCGGTACGTCCACCTCCGCCCCGGTGGTGCGCGACGCTCTGACCTCCCTGGGCGTGGGTCCGGGCGATCTCGCCACGGTCGTCGTCACCCACATCCACCTGGATCACGCCGGCGGGGTGGGAGACATCGCCGGCTTCTACCCCCAGGCGGAGATCGTGGTGCACGAGAAAGGCGCCCGGCACCTCGCCGACCCGTCGCGGCTGATGGCCAGCGCACGAATGGTCTGGGGCGACAGGCTGGACACCCTGTTCGGCGAACTCTCCCCCACCGACGCCTCCCGCATCCGCGCGCTCGGCGATACCGGAGCCATCGACCTCGGCAACGGCCGCACGCTGAGCAGCCACTACTCGCCCGGACACGCCAAGCACCATGTGGGCCTGATCGACTCCGGCACCGGCGACCTCTACGTCGGAGACGCCGCCGGGGTCTATCTGCCGCAGACGGGCGACCTGCGCCCCGCCACGCCCCCGCCGGACTTCGACCTGCAGACCGCACTGGACTCGATCGCGCTGTTCGAGGCCCTGGGTCCGCAACGGCTGCTCTTCAGCCACTACGGCCCTGTTACGGACGTCAAGGAGACGCTGGGACGATCCGCCGAAGAACTACGCGTCTGGGTTGATCTGACCCGCCAGGCCCACTCCGAGGGCATGGATCTTGACCACGCGGTCGCCATGGTCAGGGACCGCACCCGCGAGCGTTACGCGGCGCTGAAAGCGGACGAGGCGACCGCCGAACAGTTCGAGCTGCTGAGCGGCGCCCCGTCCAACGTGGCCGGCATCCTGCACTGGCTGGACCGGGTCCAGCCATAGGAACCCGGGCCGGGGCCGTCCCATGCCCGTCTCAGATGAACCGTTCCGGGTGGAACGTTTTGTTCACCCGAGGCTCACCTGAGACGGGCGGGGACTACTTCCTGCTGGCCTTGTCCTGCTCGCCAGGACCGTCCTCGTCCGTGGCAGTGTCGCCGAGAACGTCACCGAAGTCGGGCTCGATGAAGGCCGGGGTGACGCCGACGTCGATCTTTCCGGATGTTTCCTGCTCGTCGGACTCCTCTGACGGCTTCTCGTCAGCAGTCCCTTCCCCGACAAGCTCGGTCTTCAGGACGTCGCTCTCCTCAGCGTCCCGAACGTCCTCCACGTCGTTCCGGAAGGCATCCGCGATCAGGGACTCCTCCTCGTCGAGGTCGTCTTCATCCTCGATCTCCGCGTCGAGGGCCGCCACGTCGTTGATTTCCACCTCGTCATCGAGATCGTCCTCATCGTCGACGTCGTACGTCTCCGGTCCGGCGTCGCCCCCGGAAGGCGATTCGGTGGAGAGGTCCTCATCCGTGTAGTCCTCGTCGTCGAAGTCCTCTTCGAGGTCCTCGATGACGGCACCGGTCAGCTCCGCGTAGCGCTCGGCCGCCTCGGTCTCGCCGTCCTCGTCGAAGGCCATCGCCCGGCCGAACCAGTCGGTAGCCGCCGCCTCGTGACCCGCGTCCGCCAGCGCATCGGCGTAGGCGAAGGCGAGACGTGCCGACCAGGGGTGCGGACGGGTGTCACGCAGTTCGGGAAGACGCTGCAGGGTGATGACCGCGGCGTCCTTCTGCCCGAGGTCCCGGCGGGCGCCGGACTCCACGATGGCGAGCTCGATCCTGCCGGTGCGGTCGAGCCGTTCGGCTTCCTTGGAGCGGACCAGGTCGAGCGCCCGCTCAGGACGACCCAGTCCCCGCTCGCAATCCGCCATGATCGGCAGGAACGCGTCCGAGCCCGTCATACGGCGGGCCGCGCGCAGATCGCTGAGCGCCTCAGCGAAGTGCCCGGCGCGGTACGCGGCGATACCGACGGCCTCGCGAACCACACCGATCCTGGCAGCGAAGCGGCGAGCGACCTTGGTGTGCTCGTACGCCCGCTCGGGCTCGTCCTCCGCCAGGGCCCGCTCCGCCGCCACGAGGTGGCGGGAGATCAGGTCGGCGAGGTCGAGCGGGAGGGAGCGCAGCTCCTCACGGATCTCCTTGTCGAGCTCCTCTGCGGTGATGTCCGGGGCGAGCTCGGGCAGTTCCTCCCGCTGACGGCTCGGAGTCCCCTCCGGACCGCCGGTGCGGTCTTCCCGAGAGCGACCGTAGCGGGTGCGGGAACCGGGATCCTCACGGCGGAACGCGCCACGGTCGCCGAAGGGGCGGTTGCCGCGGTCGTCACGCTCGAACCGGGGACGATCCTCACGACCATACGAAGGACGCTCACCGCGGTCGAACGACCGCCGCTCACCGCCACCGGGACGAGAACCGTACCGGCCACGAGCCTGGTCACGATCACCGTACGAACGACGCTCACCACGGTCATCACGCTCGAACCGGGGAC
>NZ_BAAAVI010000013.1:0-126781 GCF_039534445.1 Streptosporangium fragile
ACCTGGACCATCGGTGACCGCACGGTGGCCGGGGCGCTGGCCGAGCACGGCGGCACGGGCACGACCACCCTGGCCCACACCTTCACCACACCGGGCCTGTACCCGGTGGCGGTGACGGTCACCGACAACCACCGCGGCACCGCCGGCGCCGACAGCGCCGCCGGGCGGAAGGTGTACGTGCTGGTCACCGCCCCGACCGGGGCGCTGGTCGGGCAGGGCACGCTCACCGCCCCGGCCGGAGCCTGCACGCTGGGCACCGCCTGCGCCAAGGCCGGGGAGGCCAGCCTCACCGTCCGGGCGCACCACCCCGGCACCACCCACGGCACGAAGGACACCAAGGACACCAAGAGCACGAAGAGCACGAAGAGCACGAAGAGCACGAAGAGCACGGAGAGCACGGAGAGCACGGAGAGCAAGGGCACGGAAAGCAAGGGCACGGAAAGCAAGGGCGAGGCGAGCGGGAAGAGCGCACTCACCGGGAAGGTCACCTACACCGCGCCCGGGTTCACCCTGACCGGCACCCCCCGGGCGCTGGCCGCCGCGGGCGGCACCGCGATCCTGCGCGGCACCGGCACGGCGAACGACGCGAAGGTCACCTTCGAGCTCGTCGCCACCGACCCGGGCACGCCCGCCGACCGCACCGACCAGGTCCGGCTGAAGGTCTGGGACAGCAACGGCACGCTGATCTACGACAACCAGCGCACCGGCGCCACCGCCCCCACCGTGCGGGGCATTCTCCGCGTCAGCGGCTGACCCCCGCACCACCCGCGGGCCTCGCACCTCCTGAGGCCCGCGAGTGCGGGCCTCACCCGACACGGTGAGGCACGCGGAGTCCTGACACCCGCGGGCCGCCGGCCACCAAGCATGCGGCCCGCGCCCACCGGCTCGGGCCGCTTCCCGCAGAACGGCCCGAACCCGGGGAAGAACGCGGTGAAGGCCCGGCCGCGATGGCGGCCTGCCCTTCCGGGGCGGGCTCTCAAGGGACGGAGTCCCAGGGGACGGGCCCGAAAGACGGCATCAGTGGTGGACGGCCTTCTCCGCGCCGATGCCGGTGAGCGAGCGGACCTCGATCTCGGCGTACTTGCTCGCGCTGTACTCCTTGCTGAGGCGGGCGCCGATGAACCCGGCCAGGAAACCGATCGGAATCGAGACGATGCCGGGGTTGCTCAGCGGGAACCAGGCGAAGTTCGCGTTCGGGAACAGGGCGGTGGCGCTGCCCGACACGACCGGCGAGAAGATCACCAGGACCAGCGCGGAGACCAGGCCGCCGTAGATGGCCGAGACCGCGCCCGCGGTGTTGAACCGCTTCCAGAACAGGCTGTAGAGGATCGCGGGCAGGTTGCCCGAGGCGGCGACGGCGAAGGCGAGCGCGACCAGGAAGGCCACGTTCTGGCCCTGGGCGAGGATGCCGAGGCCGAT
The DNA here is from genome assembly GCF_039534445.1 of Streptosporangium fragile. NCBI lineage: Bacteria > Bacillati > Actinomycetota > Actinomycetes > Streptosporangiales > Streptosporangiaceae > Streptosporangium > Streptosporangium fragile. Next base: position 1,420 of record NZ_BAAAVI010000013.1, read on the forward strand.
GGAGATCGCGCCGATGACGAAGGCCGAGATCCGGGCGACCAGGACCTCCTCCCGGTCGGTGACGTTGCCGCGCTTGAACACGTGCGCGTACAGGTCGTGGGCGAAGGAGGAGCTCGACGCCAGGGTCAGACCGGCGACGACCGCCAGGATCGTGGCGAACGCGACCGCCGCGATGACGGCCAGCAGAATCGTCCCGCCCACGTCTCCGAAGATGGCCCTGCCGACCGCCTCGGCGAGCATCGGGGCGGCGGTGTTGCCCGCCTTGTCCTGCGCGAGGATCGCCTTGCCGCCGACCAGGGCCGCGGCGCCGAACCCGAGCACGAGGGTGAGCAGGTAGAAGGTGCCGATGATGCCGATGCCCCACAGGACCGACTTGCGGGCCTCCTTCGCGGTGGGCACCGTGTAGAAGCGGATCAGGATGTGCGGCAGGCCGGCGGTGCCGAGCACCAGCGCCAGGCCCAGGCTGACCAGGTCGATCTTGCCCGCGATCCCCTGCGCCTCGGTGCCGTACTTCAGGCCGGGCTCCAGGAAGGCGGCGCCCTTGCCGCTCTGCGCGGCGGCGTCGCCGAGCAGCCCGGAGAGGTTGAAGCCGTACCTGCCGAGCACCAGCAGCGTGACCAGGGTCGCGCCGCCCATGAGCAGCACGGCCTTGACGATCTGTACCCAGGTGGTGCCCTTCATGCCGCCGACCACCACGTAGACGATCATCAGGATGCCGACGCCGACGATGGTGAGCGCCTTGCCGGTCGGCGAGGTGACGCCGAGCAGCAGACCGACCAGCGCGCCCGCGCCGACCATCTGGGCGAGCAGGTAGAAGATCGACACGGTGATGGTGGAGACACCCGCCGCCGTGCGGACCGGCAGCGGGCTCATCCGGAAGGCCAGCACGTCGGCCATGGTGAACTTGCCGGAGTTGCGCATCAGCTCGGCGACCAGCAGCAGCGCCACCAGCCAGGCGACCAGGAAGCCGATCGAGTACAGGAAGCCGTCGTACCCGGACAGGGCGATGATCCCGGCGATGCCCAGGAAGCTCGCGGCCGACATGTAGTCGCCGCCGATCGCGAGGCCGTTCTGCGCACCGCTGAAGGACCGGCCACCGGCGTAGTAGTCGGTGGCGTCCTTGGTGTGGCGGCTGGCCCAGAAGGTGATCCCCAGCGTCCCCGCGACGAACAGCAGGAACAGGATCGTGGACAGTGTCTGGTGGCTCATTCGGTCTTCCCCTCGACCTCGTGACGGATCTCGTCGGCCAGCGGGTCGAGCTTCTTCTCGGCATAACGGGCGTAGGCCCAGGCGATCCAGAAGGTCGACACGAACTGGAGCAGACCGAAGATCAATGCCACGTTGATGTTGCCGAAGACCTTCGCGCCCATGAAGCCACGCGCCCAGCCGGACAACACCACGTAGAGCAGGTACCACGCGAGAAACGCCGCGGTCATCGGGAACGCCCAGTTCCGGAAACGCCGCTTCAGTTCCTGGAACCGTTCATTGGCCTGGATCTCTTCATAGACCGATGCATCATGTTGCCTGGCGGTCACCGGACCTCCCACGGATGTGATCTGGATCACGGACAACGTAGGAGGGGACGCTACCCCGAGAGGAGCCCCGCAGGCGGACTCTTCGCCGAGGCGCCGCCGAGTCGCGTTCAACTGGGAGGGCCTTGCGGTGAAAGGTCTGTATCGTGCGACGAGCGGTCGGCGCTCCGCCGCCTGAGCGCGTGCGCGCCGGCGCAGCAGACGGTCACCCCGACCACCGCGAGCAGGACCCGGTAGTCGACCAGCGAGACCAGCACCGCGCCCGCGACCAGGGAGAGCAGCTGGGTCACCCCGGCCGCCGCCTCGAAGGCGGTGGTGACCCGGCCGACCAGGTGATCGGGGCTGCGGCGCTGTACGAGGGTCATCCTGGCCACCCCCGCGAGGTTCAGTCCCGCGCCCGCCATCATCATCGCTCCCAGCATGACCGCCTCGACGGGCAGCATCCACAGCATGACCGCCACACCGTACAGGCCGATGCCCGCGCCGATCGCGAACAGTTCACCGCGGCGCGCGATCACCGCGGCGCCGCACACTCCCCCGCCGATCGCCCCGATCCCCATCGCGACGGAGGTGAACGCGGTGAACTCCGGAGACCTGCCGAGGCCGTGCTCGATGACCGCGAAGATCAGCGACTCGGTCGCCCCGGCCAGCGTGAACATCAGGCAGAACGCCCCGGTCGCACGGCGCAGGTACGGATCGGCGGCGAGGTGGTGGGCCCCGGCTGAGAGCTCCTCGCGCCAGCGTCCACGCGGGACCGGCGCGACGGGCGGCGGCGGGGGAAGCGCCGCGAAGGCCACCGCGGCGGCGAGGAAGGTGAACGCGTCGAACAGGACGAGCGCCCCGATCCCGAAGCACTCGTGGATGGCCACCCCCAGCAGCGGCCCGACCAGACGCACCCCCTGCCGGGTGGTCTGCAGAGCGCTGTTGGCCTCGGCCAGGAGGTCCTCGGGCAGGATGCTCTTGAGCAACCCGCTGAGCGCCCCGAAGATCATCGCGTACGAGCAGCCCATGGCCGCCGACACCGGGTAGACGAGCCAGAACGTCTCCGGCCCCGTGACCGCGGTCAGCGGGGCGAGGGAGACCCCCGACAGCACGCACGCGACGACCAGGAACCTTCGGCGATCGACCCGGTCGATCACGTACCCGAACAGGGGCGAGAAGCACAGGGGGAGGGTGAAGAAGAACAGGGTCAACCCGGCGGCGCCGTCCGAGCCGGTGAGCCTCTTGGCCAGGATGCCGGGGATCAGCAGCAGCGAGGCGTCACCGAGAAGGCTGACCGCCATCCCGACGTAGACGAGCCGGAACCCTGGCCGGCGCAGGACGTTCCGCATCACCGGCGACCGCGAGGCGGCCCGGCGGCCCGGTCGGCGGGTGGCGGGACGGCACGATGAGCGGATGGCCGGACGGCCCGATGAGCGGGAGGTGGGACGGCCCGGTGCGCGAACGGCGAGGCGGCCCGATGAGTGGGCGACAGGACCGCCCGGTGGGCGGGTGGCACGGCAAGGACGCCGCCGACGACGGCGGCCACCTCACGAAAAGCTCTAATTCCTAACAAAACTAATCAAAACAACCTAAATTTCGGTTCGTATGGTTATTCCGACATAGCGCAATGAGCGCGTCAAGAGGATCGAGGACGCCAATCGCCACGGTCGAGGTCAAGGGTCTCGGGAGTGTGCAGACGCACCATCGTGCGGGCCACGTTCGGCGGGACGCGACCCGGCGTGAACAGCGACACCACGATCATGACGAGGAAGGCGACCGGAACCGTCCACGCGGCGGGCTGGGCCAGCAGGGCACCGAGCAGGCCGGTGTGCGGCCCGCCGCCGATCGTCATCAGCACCGCGCCGCAGGCGAGCCCGCCGCCCACGAGCAGCCCGGCCATCGCGCCCACCGGGGTCAGCCGCCGCCACCAGATGCCGAGCACCAGCAGCGGGCAGAAGGAGGAGGCCGCGACCGCGAACGCCAGGCCCACGACATCGGCGACCGGCAGCGCGCGCGCCGAGGTGGCCAGAGCCAGCGGCACGATCACGGCCAGCACCGCCGCCGCCCGGAACGAGCGCACCCCTCCCTTGAGGATGTCCTGCCCGATGACCCCCGCCACCGACACCGTCAGCCCGGAGGAAGTCGACAGGAACGCCGCGAACGCCCCGGCCGTCACCAGCGCCGTCAGCAGGTCGCCGGCCACCCCGCCGATCAGCCGCCCGGGGAGCGTGAGCACGACGGTGTCGCTGCCCTCCAGCTCCGGCACGTAGATCCGGCCCAGGGCGCCGTAGACGGCGGGCAGCAGGTAGAAGGCGCCCAGCAGCGACAGCACCACCAGCGTCGTACGGCGGGCGGCCCGGCCGTCGGGGTTGGTGTAGAAGCGGACCAGCACGTGGGGCAACCCCATGGTCCCCAGGAAGGTGGCCACGATCAGCGAGTAGGTCGAGTAGAGGCCGTACTCCCTGCCGCTGGACAGCGGCAGCGCCCAGGTCGCCGCGTCCCGCGCGCTCACCCCCGGCGCTCCCCCGGCGCGCCAGGCCAGGAGCAGGAACACCAGCGGCACGGCCAGCGCGGTCAGCTTCAGCCAGTACTGGAAGGCCTGCACGAACGTGATCGAGCGCATGCCGCCCGATATCACGTTCACCGAGACCACCGCGGCCACCAGCAGCCCGCCGGCCCAGGCGGGGGCGCCGGTGATGGCCCGCAGCACCACGCCCGCGCTCTGGAACTGCGGCATCAGGTACAGCCAGCCGATCAGCACGACCAGCACCCCGGCCATCCGCCGCACCGCCATCGACTCCAGCCGGGCCTCGGCGAAGTCGGGCAGCGTGTACGCGCCCGAGCGGCGCAGCGGCGCCGAGACCAGGACGAGCAGGACCAGGTAGCCGCCGGTCCAGCCGACCGGCAGCCAGAGCATGTCGGCGCCGTAGGTGAGGATCAGCCCGGCGATGCCCAGGAAGCTCGCCGCCGACAGGTACTCCCCGCCGATGGCCGAGGCGTTCCACAGCGGGGAGACCGTACGGGAGGCGACGTAGAAGTCGGAGGTGGTCCGTGACAGGCGAATGCCGAACGCGCCGATCAGCACCGCGGCCAGCACCACCAGCACGACCGCCGTCACGCCGTACGCCGTGTTCATCGCTCCCGGCCCGGGTACGCGGTCCTCATCGCTCCCGGTCCACCAGCTCGGCGAAGTGGCGCTCGTTCCGCTCCGCCTGCCGGACGTAGAGCCAGGCACCGGTCACGAAGGCCGGGTAGATCAGGCCGGCCAGCACCGCCCAGGGCAGCGGGATCCCCAGCAACCGGACCTCGCGCAGCTCCGGCACCAGCAGGAACAGCAGCGGCAGACCGCCGACCACGCAGCCGAGCACCGTGCAGACGAACAGGGCCAGCCGGAACTGGGTGCGGATCAGCGAGCGCATGTACACCTCGCCCAGGTGGGTCTGCTCGTCGATCTCGCGGGTCGCCGGGTAGCGAAAGTGGCGCGCGGCCATGGTGCGGGGACTGGTCACGACCTCCCGGCGCGGTCGCTCCGGCTCCCGGCGTGCCCCCGCGTCCCGGCCGTCCCTGTGCGGACGTTCCCCGTCCGGCCGGGCCCGGTCGGGCCCCCGGCGCGCCCGGCCCGGCTCCCTCACGGGCCGCTCGGGGTCTCTCGCGGACCGCTCGGGGTCTCTCGCGGACCGCTCGGGGTCTCTCGCGGGCCCGCCGGACCGCCCCGCGGGCTCTCCCGGGGGCCGGTCGGCCGGGCGGGTCAAGCGGCCCGTGATCCACCGCAGCGGCTCGGTCCCGTCACGGGATCCGGGGTCACGGCTCATTCGGACCGGCCCCGACGCGCCCGGCGGACCAGGAGGTCGCGCAGCTCGCGGGTGTGGCGGCGGCTGACCGGGATCTCGGTGCCGCCGACGCGGACCACGCAGCGGCCCGAGTCGATGTGCAGCTCGTCGATGTGCTTGACCGCGACCAGGTGGCTGCGGTGCACCCGGACGAACCCCGCCGAGGACCAGCGCTCCTCCAGCGTGGCCAGCGAGATGCGCACCAGGTGGCTGCCACCCGCGGTGTGCAGGCGGGCGTAGTCGCCCTGCGCCTCGACGTAGCGGACCTCGGTGCTGGCCACGAACCGGGTGACACCGCCGAGCTCGACCGGGATGGTGTCCGGCTCGGTACGGCCGGGGCTTTCGCTCTCCGGCAGCTCCGACGAGACGCACACCCGCCGGATGGCCTCGGCCAGCCGTTCCGGCCGGACCGGCTTGAGCAGGTAATCCTCCGCCTTGATCTCGAAGGCGTCGACCGCGTGCTCCTCGTAGGCGGTCACGAAGACCACCCGGGGAGGATTGGCGAACTGCGAGAGCAACCGGCCGAGCACCACCCCGTCCAGGCCCCGCATCCGGATGTCGAGGAAGACGGCGTCGATCGGGCGCCCGTCGGCGATCGCCCGGTCGAGGACCCGCAGCGCGGCGGCGCCGTCCCTCGCCGTGGAGACCTCGCCGATGCGCGGATCGTCCCGCAGCAGGTAGGCCAGGTCCTCCAGGGCGGGGAGCTCGTCGTCCACCGCAAGGACGCGAAGGCCGGTCACGGTCACTCCTCCGGGTCGTTCACATGCGAATTTCTAGAGAGTTATAAATCAGACATCATGTGTCAACTGTCTCAGGTCTGGAAGTGCCGCACGCCCTGTCAGCGGGCGGAGACGTTCGGATGGTACTTCGGCAGGCGGACGCTGACCTTGGTACCGGCCCCCTTGGCCGTCTCGGCCACCAGCCCGTACTCGTCACCGTAGACCTGGCGCAGCCGCTCGTCGACGTTGACCAGGCCCACTCCCCCGGCCCCCGAGCGCTCGTCGGCGTCACCGGCGAGGATCCGGCGCAGGCGTTCGGGATCCATGCCGACGCCGTCGTCCTCGACGCTGATCCGGCACTCCGAACCGGCGTCCTCGGCGACGATCGAGATGCGCCCCACGCCGGGCTTGCTCTCCAGCCCGTGCTGCACCGCGTTCTCCACCAGCGGCTGCAGGCACAGGAACGGCACCGCGACCGCCAGCACCTCGGGGGCGATGCGCAGCGTGACCTGGAGCTGGTCCCCGAAGCGGGCGCGTTCGAGGGTCAGGTAGCGGTCGATGGAGCGCAACTCCTCGGCCAGGGTGGTGAACTCCCCGTGCCGCCGGAAGGAGTAGCGGGTGAAGTCGGCGAACTCCAGCAGCAGCTCGCGGGAGCGGTCCGGGTCGGAGCGGACGAAGCTCGCGATGGTCGTCAGCGAGTTGTAGATGAAATGCGGGGAGATCTGCGCACGCAGCGCCCGCACCTCCGCCTCCATCAGGCGCGTCCTGGACCGGTCCAGCTCCGCCAGCTCCAGCTGCGAGTCGACCCAGTTCGCCACCTCGTGGGCGGCCCTGACCAGGCCCGCCGAAGCATGCCCGCCGTAGGCGGCCAGGGAGCCGACCACCCGGCCGTCGGTGGTGAGCGGCACCACCACGGCGTACCTGATCGGGCACTCGGGGAGGTCGCACGAGACGACCTCGGGGCCCAGGACCCGGGTGCGGCCTCCGGAGAGGGTCTTGGCGGCGTGGGTGAACGCCTCGCGGGCGTGATGCTCCCCCTCGCCGTCGTAGACCAGCAGCCGTTCCTCGTCGGTGATCGCCAGGGCCGGCGAGCCCAGCAGCTCGCGCAGGTACCGCGAGGCCTTCTGCGCCCCCGCCTCGGTCAGCCCGGCCCGCAGCGGCGGCGCGGCGAGGGAGGCGGTGTGCAGGGTCTCGAACGTGGCCCGCTCGGCCGGGCTGCTGCCCAACTCCCTGCGCCCGCGCAACACCCGCCACAGCACCAGGGCGGGCACCCCCACCAGGGCGGTGACCAGCAGCACCGCGACAACGGGTTCCACATTCCGGACCTTATACGCCCCGCCCCGTCCCCGCTCCCTCCGGGAAGGCCACCGGCGCGGCTTCCCCGGAAGACCGCCGGTGCACCCCGGGCCGATACCGGCCGGGCGGCCCGGTCCCCCCGCGCGCAAGGCCCCGCCCCAAGGCGCCCACCTCACCCGTGGGCCGGGCGAGCGCCTTCGGGAAACCGGAGAACGGCGTTCCGCCTACGGCCGTACTCTGACGGGAGGACGTCCTCCGTCGACATGGGGTGCCACCGTGAGTGACGACAGCACGATCGGGCAGCGGCTCCGGCGGGCGCGCCGGTATCGCGGCATGAGCCTGCAACTCCTCGCCGACCGCAGCGGTCTGTCCAAGGGTTTCCTGTCCATGGTCGAGAACGGCAGACGCTCCCTTGAGCGCCGTTCCCACATCACCGCCCTGGCGGACGCGCTCGAAGTGTCGGTGGCAGAGCTGACCGGTCAGCCATACAGTCCTCCCCCGAAATCCGATGGCGCGGGCGGCCACGATGCCGTTCCCCGGGTTCGCGTCGCCCTGCTCGGCTCTTCGCTGGACGAACCCGCCGACGTTCCAGCCCGGCCCCTGGATCACCTCCTTGCGGAGACCGAACTGGTGGAAAGGCTCTGCGAGGCATCGCGCTACGGGGAGTTCGGGCAACTGCTCCCGGATCTCCTTCCCCAACTCCACGTGGTCGTGGAGACGGGCGACGAGCGGCAGCGCCAGGAGGGATTGCGCGCGGTGGTCCGTGCCTGCCATGCGACGTTCTACCTGTTGAAAGACCTCGGCTACCTGGACCTGTCCCAGATAGCCGTGCAACAGGCCCGTGAAGCGGCGGCCATGCTCGACGACCCCGCGCTGACCGGTCTGGCGGCCTTCGTTCGGACCCACGCCCTGATGCCTGCCGGGGTCTACCCCGTCGCGCTCAAGAACGCCGAACGGGCCGCGGACCGGCTCCAACTGGTCGCCGCCGGCCCGGCCCGGGAGTTGTACGGCATGCTGCATCTGTCGGCCGCGCTCGCCTCGGTGAGCCTCAACCGGTTCGGCGACGCGGAGGCCCACCTCGACGAAGCCGTGGAGACAGCTGGGCGCACCGGAGAAGGCAACGCCTTCGGTCTGCACTTCGGACCGACGAACGTGGGGGTGTGGCAGGTCGCGCTCACGCTGGAACGCGGAGACGGCGGCAAGGCTGACGAGATCGCCCGATCGGTGAAGACCGACCTCATTACCTCCGCCGGCCGTAAGGCGTCGTTCTACGCCGACTGGGGTCGCGCGCTCGCCCAGTTGCCCGCACGCGAGCGCGACGCGGTGGCGAAGATCCGCCAGGCCGAAGCCCTGGCGGCAGAGCAGGTGCGTAACAACCCTCTCGTCCGTGAGACCGTGAGCAACCTTCTCAGCCGGGGACGAGGTCCTGCCGTGGGACGAGATCTGCGGGGCCTGGCCTACCGGTTCGGAATCTCATAGGTGACGGTCACACCGGGTTCACAGTCGTAAACAAATAGTGTTCTCGTGTGGCTACCGTCGCACTCATGCAGACCGAACTTTCCGGCCGTAGGGCGCTCGTATCAGCCGAGCGGCTCCAGGCAGAATTGGGTCACCTGGGGGTTGGATCCGACGTTCACGCAGGCCACGGCATGGCAATGGTCTCCGTATGGGTAGGGCTGGTGGTGTGGTCGGACGGTGAGCGCTTCTGGTGGCGTACCGGCTGGAACATCGAGCACAGACGACCCGTCTACGCGTGGCATCCTTCCACCGAACCTCGCCGGGCGGCACGTCGGGTAGCGCGACGCTACGCCAGCCTTCGGGAAAGGCATCCGGTGGTGGGCTCAACCGTCGAATCGTCCCCAGCGGACCACGCAAGAGCAACAGGGTGACGCCGGGGGAACTGAGGACCCGCTTCGGACGGCGTTGGATGATCTCGGACGGTGCGGGTGCCGGGTGGTACGCGGTCCGGCGTGCCCCTCTCTCCGCTCACGGGCTGGAACACGGCCTGTCCGACGTCCGATGCGGGGCGGATCTCGTCGAGTTGAACCACCACCTGGAGGCCGAGCTTCGGCTGGAGAAGCAGATGTGGGAACACGCCCCCTTGCGGCGGGCGTCGTGACCCGCCTCGTGGACGGGCGTGACGGCGCGTCGCACGGAGGGGCACCGCCGCCACACCTCACCGTCAGGCGCCTCATCCCGCGGGGAGCTGCCCTGCGAAGCTCCCCGGCGCTCAGGGAGTCCCGGGAGTTCCCCTCGCTCACCACCTGGCCGTTGACCGGTCCACCTTCTCTGGGGTGGCCCGGAGCTCCGCCTCCAACTCCTCGACGATCCGCCGCACGAGCGTCCGGAGCCGGTTGCGCCTTCCGGTCAGCTCCTCGGCGAATGTCCGCGCCGCCGGTCCCACCCAGACTGCTTTCCCGGTGAACGAGGCGTGCGCCGGATCCAGCGCCGTCTCCAGCCGCGCCGCGTGCGCCCGCACCTGCGCCAGGGCACGCTGCAGTTCCTCACGCCGGGGATTGGGCACCATTCCATCCGGACCGGAAACCATCTATTCCGCCTTCCGTTTCAGCGTTCCTCCGGTACGGCTTACGTGTTCTCCTGGACGATATGAGATCGTGCGCTAAGTCGGCCAGTGCTTCGAAGGAGACTCGATGCCCCGTTCTACGCTCTATTTCCCAATAAGGATTGGCATGTCACTTCTACTGGCCGGGACGGCCCTGACCGCCTGCGGAGAGGAGGAACCCACCGCGGCCGAAGCGGGGGAAACCCTCAAGGCGCATGTTTTGAAGCTTCTCGAAGAAGTCAACGCGCAGAACATCCAGATCACCGATCCGGGCGGGAAGGACATTCCCTGCGGTGACGGCAGAGCCAAACGCACCTTCGCCGCCACCGGGCAGGACATCGCAACTGAACGCAGAGCAAGCGGTCTCAACGAAGTGATGGTAGGAGCGTCAAAGCGGGTGGCAGATTATGATCTTGCCGATATCGGCGACCCCAACGACATAAATGACGCCATGACGTTGACCAGCACGCCATCCAGAACCTCTCTGATATTACAGTCCTCGGTCGATGGCCAATACTCAGTACGCGGAGAGACCGATTGCCTCAATCGGTTGTGAGGCTTCCTTTATAGAGACCCGCACGGCGGAAAGGGTGATCTTTACGTCCATCAAAGTGGCCCGAGAGGGCGATGCTGAGTTTCCCGACACTCCGCTTGCCTTCAGCACCCATGCCGTTGTCGATGAACCACTGTTCCAACGCTTTCATTCCGGCATTGCCCTGTCTGGCGATCTCACTGAAGGGGCGCAGGTTGCCGTTCGCGTCGGCGATGGCCGCACCGGACGGGGGAACCCTGGGGGTGAAGCCCTGTTCCATGAGAAGCTGGGCTATCGCGTGCTGGCGGCCCAGGGTTTCACTGCCGTCCAGTTCCTCCAGTTCGGCCACCTTCTCCCCTGGTTCGGAACCGTAGGTGTCATAAGCGGATTTCCCCGCGGAGATCAGGGTCCACGTTCTGACGTAAATAGAGAAGGGCGGAAGCAGGCCGGTGACGCCCATCAACGCACCTTCGAGGATGTCCTGCGCGTCCTTGGCGTCCTTGAGCGCCTCGTCCTGAGGCTTCAGCACGCGGACCGCCGCGGCGAGTTCGAAGCCGCGGACGTTGCCCAGGGCGGTGAACAGGTTGTCCAGGGCGGTGACGTCGCCGGTGTTCCTGACGTGGCGGGACGCCTCGGGAAGCAGTCGCCCGGTGAGTTCGCCCATGCCCGCTTCGAACGGGGCGCGGCCTTCGGCGGTTCCGGTGAAGGTGGTGAGGAAGCGGAAGGTGTCCTCGGGGCTGAGCCGGAAGGCGCCGCGCAGGCCGGGAACGGTGAGCGGTTCGAAGAACCCCGGGGTGACCTGGAGCGCGCTGTCCTTGGTCATGTCGGTGTCGCCGATGTCGGCGCCCAGGGTGATCTCGGGGGCGTAGGAGCCCGCGATCTCCGCCAGGTGCGGCCGGGTGGCGTCACCCAGTTCGAGGTCGTCGGCGGTGGTCATCACCGTGTACGCGAAGAAGGCGGCTTCCTTGCTGTGTCTGCCCTGCTGCTCGTCGTAGGCGCCCGACGCGGCGGCCAGCAGCCGCCCGAAGCCGCTCGCCGCCTCGGGGGATCCGTTCACGCGCTCGTTGAGCGTCCTGAGGAACGCGGCCAGTTCGGGCCGGGCCTTCCACAGCTGCGGGGAGCCGGGCAGCGCCCCGAAGGGGGATTTCGCAGAGGCCGGGACGGGGCTGAGGTTCGTGACGGAGCTGATGGCGAGTCTGGCCGCGGCGGGGTTGTTCCCCAGGGCGTTGAGGAGCTTGCCCAGGGTGGGGCCGGTCACCTTGCTGCCCGCGGCGAGCGCGGGAGCCGCGATCCCGGCCAGCCACTCGGCCGGGTAGCGGCCGTGGCTCAGCAGATCGGCGACCTCGTCCAGGGCGTCGGCCTTCTCCACGGCTCTGACGACCGCGGCGAAGCCCGGCACCTTCGCCCCGCCCGCGATCGCGGTGGCGAGGGCCGTCCCGGCGACGCCGAGCGCTTCCTCCCCGTCGGCCAGGCGGCTGAGCTGCTCACCGAGCGCGCGGGTTCCCCGGGGGCCGAGGGCGGCGAAGAACGCCGCGGTGAAGTCGGCGTCGTGCCGGTGGGCGTCGAGTTCTTCGACGAGCGCGGCCATCCGGTCGGAGGCGTACGGGCCGAGGAGGGAGAACTCGTCGAGGTCGATGTCCGTGAAACGTTCGCCCAGGTCCTTGCCCTGGCGCCGGGCCTCCGCGGGGGAGAGCGAAGCGCTTTCCCGGTATCCGGTCAGTCCGCCGCCGAGCAGCGCGGCAGGTTCGGCGGCGATGGTGTCCATCCGCCGGCGGAGCCGGGGAAGCTGCTCCTCGGCCCAGCCGCCGATCTCTCTGACCGGGGTGAGCGAGGCGGCGGGGAGGCCGGCCGCGGCCAGTTCCCTGCGGATCGCCTCGGTGTGCTCGGCGATGACCTGACCGGCCCGTTCGAGGTCGGTGATGAAGCCTCGCATCAGCGCCGGGTCGATCCCGCTGAAGCCGGGCGAGAGCGGCCCGGTCCCCGGTGTCACCGTCGGCGTGTCCCCCACGTCTTCCCCACCTCCGCGCAACCGTCATGACCGCGGTGTCCCCGCCGTATCGGGTGATCGCCTGACTGCCCCGCCCCCGTGCCCGTGAGAGGCCGCCCCGTCACCCGCAGGTAATCATCATGACCGCACGGATCTCCCGGCCGCCATCCCGGGGCCGGAAGAGGCCGGGTGGTTCAGGGGCCGAAGGATCGGGCTCACGGAGCCGGGGAGACGAACCGCACGTAGGGGGCGGAACCGGAGGGCTCCCGAGACGAACCGCTCAGGAGGCGGGACCGGGAACCTCACGGGCCCGGAGGGTGAACCACTCGGCAGGCGGGGCCGAGGAGCTTCGGAGACGAACCGCTCAGGAGGCGGAGTCGAGGGCCTCACGGATGCGGAGGGCGTACGACTCGGCCTCGGCCGGGTCGGCGTACGTGGTGCGGGGCCAGAAGAAGCCGCGCAGGCCGTCCTTGCGGTTGCGGGGAACGACGTGGACGTGGAGGTGCGGGACGCTCTGGCTGATCCGGTTGTTCAGCGCGACGAACGTGCCGCCCGCCGCCAGGCCGTGCTCGACGGCGGCGGCGACGGCGCGGACCCGTTCGAAGAGCGGGCCCACCTGCGGTGCCGGGAGGTCCGGCAGGGTCTCGACGTGGGTCAGCGGGACCACGAGGACGTGGCCCTTGAAGACCGGCCGCGTGTCGAGGAACGCCGCGCACACGTCGTCGGAGAGGACGACGTGGCCCGGCCGGTCCCCCGCCGCGATGGCGCAGAACGCGCACTGTCCGTCTGACATCACGTCAGAATAGGCGGCGGACCGACGTCACGTCAGAATAGGCGGCGGACTGTCCGGACGACCGCTTCGCCGACCGTCCGGCCCCGGCTGCCGATCCCCCGCCGGGCACCGTGGCGGGCCTGCTGACGGGCCGATCCCCTGCCGGGCACCGTGGCGGGCCTGACGGGCCGGTCACCCCGGGCGGGGGGGGCGGGTCCGATCACCATCCGACTTTGGCGGCACCCGATATGAGGGATTTCGCAATGACCATCCGCTGAACGTCGTTGGTCCCCTCACCGATGGCCATCAGGGGCGCGTCACGGTACAGGCGCTCCAGGACGAACTCCTGGGAGTAGCCGTAACCGCCGTGGATCCGCATGGCCTCCATGGTGCTCCGCAGGGCGACCTCCGAGGCGAAGTACTTGGCCATCGCCGCCTCCGCGTTCACCGCGCCGGCCTCCGAGCGGACCGCCGCCCAGTAGGTGAGCAGCCGGGCGGCCTGGATCTCGGTGGCCATATCAGCGATCTTGAGCTGGACGGCCTGGAAGTCCGCGATGGGCCGGCCGAAGGCGTGGCGCTCCCGCGAGTAGTTCAGCGCGGCGTCGTAGGCGCACTGGGAGATGCCGACCGCGCGGGCGGCGATGTTGATCCGGCCGAGTTCCAGGGCCGACAGCGCCTGCTGCATGCCCCGCCCCTCCACCCCGCCGAGCAGTTGCGAGACCGGGACGCGCACGTCCTGCAGGACGATCTCGCACGTCTCGGTGCCCTTGTAGCCGAGCTTGGGCAGGTCGCGGCTGACGGTGTAGCCCGGGGTGCCGGCCTCGACGAGGATCAGGGACATGCCGCGGTGCGCGGGCTCGGTGACGGCGGTCTTGACCAGGACGGGCATCGGGTCGGCGTGGCGGGCGTTGGTGATCCACGTCTTGGTCCCGTTGATCACATAGTGGTCGCCGTCGCGGACCGCCCGGGTCTGGATGCCCTGCAGGTCGGTGCCGGCCGCGGGCTCGGTCAGCGCGATGCCGGTACGGCGGGCCCCGGTGGCGAGGTCCGGCAGGTAGGCGTCGCGCTGTTCCTCGGTGCCGTACCGGGCGATCATCCACGAGGCCAGGGAGTGCGAGCCGAGCACCCCGGCCACGCCCATCCACCCGCGCGCGATCTCCTCGAAGACCAGGGCGAACGAGACCCGGTCCAGCGCCATCCCGCCGTACTCCTCGGGGATCGTGATCCCGAACAGCCCCATCTGCTTGAAGCGCTCGACGATCTCGGCGGGGTAGCGGCCGGTCCGCTCCCACTCGGCGGCGACCGGCACGATCTCCTTGTCGACGAACTCGCGCAGGGTCTGGCGGAACAGCTTCTGCTCGTCGTTCAGCTCGAAGTCCATCAGGGGTCCTCTCGAAGACGGGAAGGGTCTCCCTCACGGGGTCTCCCTCACGGGGTCTCCCTCACGGGGTCTCCCTCACGGGGTCTCCCCCAGGGGTGTCCCCTTTACGGGCGTCTCCCCGCGAGGCGCCCCGTACGGGCGTCTCCCGCAGGCGCCTCCCCGGGGCCGGCGGCGGCCCTTACGGGGTGAGCGGCCCTTACGGGGTGAGCGGCCCTTACGGGGTGAGCGGCCCCTACGGGGTGAGCGGGCCGTTCTTGGCCTGCGGGAAGTAGTTCTTGTCGTGCGGGGCGTCGCGCCGGTAGACCATGACCGTGCGGCGCCAGGACATGATCTCGTCACCGTCCTGGTTGAGACCGCGGGTGCGGCAGGTGACGATCCCGGCGTAGGGTCGCGAATTCGACTCCCGCTTCTCCAGCACGATCGACTCGGCGTAGAGGGTGTCGCCCACGAAGACGGGGTGGGTGAGCCTGATCTCGTCCCAGCCCAGGTTCATCAGGGCGGTCTGGCTGACGTCGATCACCGACAGGCCGAGCACGATCGCCACGGTCAGCCCCGAGTTGACGATGATCTTGCCGACCGGGGCGCGTCCGGCGAAGTGGGCGTTGAAGTGGTTCTGGTTGGTGTTCATCGTCAGCAGCGTGAACCAGGTGTTGTCGGCCTCGCTGATCGTGCGGCCGAGCGGGTGCTGGTAGACGTCGCCGACGACGAAGTCCTCGTAGTAGCGGCCGAGGCCGGGTTCGTGAACGGTCACGGTCTCTCCCTCAGCGGTGAGACCTCGACGCTAATGGTCTGATGTTTTTCCGGTCAATGGCTTGCTTGGTCATTTCTCGGCCGGGGAGCGGTGCCTTTTGCGGAAGGCGGTCCAGCTGGTCTCGTTGGGCTCCGACCATTCCTCGGGGGCACGGGCGAAGCGCGGGGCGTGCGCGGCGACGTGCTCGCGGAGACGGTCCGGAACCTCGTCGTAGCCGCCGAGCTTGGCCCCTCTGCAGTGGTAGACCAGCGCTCCGGGCCGGGTCCCGAGCTCCATCCACGGCAGCCAGGGCGACACTCTCGTCCAGGAGAAGGCGGCGGGCACCGAGCTCGCCCCGGACGCGAGCCCGGCGGCGGCGGTGAAGAACTGGAACAGCTCCATCGCCCGGTAGGTGTCTCCCGCCGAGTGGCCGGGGAACTCGGCGACCGGGAGCGGCGACGGGTACGCCAGCAGGACGTCGGCGTTGAACACCACCTGGTCGCCGAGGAGGACCCGCGGCGCGCGGAAGGGACCGGAACGGCCCCGCTCCAGCAGGCGCTGGTTGGCCGGGTCGTTCCAGACGTGCATCACCTCGGCCGGGCGGCCGGTGAGGGGGTTGTCCCAGGCGCGCAGGATCTCGCGGGTGCGGGGGTCGAGGTAGACGGCGGCCTCGCGGGTCAGCAGCTCGTAACCGCCGGGCACGGCGCGGGCGCGGGCGACGTTGAGGCCCTCGAAGCCGAACAGGTGCAGCGGCCCGCCGTCGGGCAGCCAGCCGTACACGTCGCCGGTCCACCAGGAGACCGTCTCGGCCCCGGCCGCGCAGGCGCGGACCCGGACGAAGTCCCGCAGGTCTCCCGCCGGGTCACCGGAAGGTTGAACGATCATGCGCGCCGTCCCGTCGTGAAGGCTCGCGGCCGGCCCCGGCCGCCCTACTGCCCTGATCGTTCCACGCTGGGGTAGTAGGCGGTCCGGAGGCTCTCCAGGTGTCCGAGGGTGGCCAGGCGGGCTCCCTCGGCGTCCCCTGCCTCGACGCGCTCCAGGATCGCGCGGTGCTCGCGGTCGATGCGGTCGAGGGCGGCCCGCGGGGCCCGGTCGCGGACGAAACGGCCCTCCAGCACCTCGAAGACCGGCCGGGCGACCACCTCCAGCAGCGGGTTGCCGGCCGCGCGGAGCAGGACCACGTGGAAGTCGCGGTTGGGCTCGAAGACCTCACCGGGGCCGCGACCGCCCGCACCGGCGATGCAGCCGCGCAGCAGGTCCAGGTCCGCGTCGGTGCGGCGCAGGGCGGCCAGGCCCGCCGCGGGGACCTCCACCAGTTCGCGGATCTCGGTGAGCTGGTCGATGCCCACCCGCATCAGGTCGAAGCTGGTCCGCAGGTACGCGCTGATGTGGTCGGGGTCGGGGCGGGCGACGAAGCTGCCGCCGGCCACGCCCCGGACGGTCCTGATCAGGTTCTGGCTGGCCAGCAGGCGCAGCGCCTCGCGGACCGTGCTGCGGCTGACGCCGTACCGGGCGCACAGGTCGGGCTCGACCGGCAGCCGGTCACCGGGCTGGAACTCCCCCGCGACGATGCGACGGCGCAGATCCTCGGCGAGTGCCTGGTAGGCGGTCACACCCAGCGATCGTAGGGGAGAACGTCCGGCTGTCCACCCGCCTCCGCGTCCGTCCCCGTCGACCGGGTGTCCGGGGAGACCCCGAGGAGACCCGGCTACCGGCGAGGAGCGCGCGGCCGGGACGGCCTCCGGAGGATCGACCGGGCCTTCCGGGGACTCTCCCGGCCGGTTCCTCCGCCCGGCCGGGAGTTAGCATCACGGTGACCGCCATGCCGAGATCCCGAGGAGAGCCCCGGTGACACCGGTCCCCTACGACGAGTGGCGCGCGAGCGCCGCCGAGCCCGTTTTCAGCGAGTGGCTGCGGGCGCACAGCGAGCCGGAGTGGACCGCGGTGGTGTGCCACCCGTTCGCCGCCTCGATCACCCGGGGCGACGTCCCCGACGCCGACATGCGCCGCTACCTGGTCCAGGACTTCCAGTTCGTCGACGCCTTCACCGCCCTGCTCGGCGCCGCGGTCGCCAGCGCGGACAGCTTCGAGTCGCGGGTGCCCTTCGGCCGCTTCCTGGGCGAGACCGCCACCACGGAGGAGAAGACCTATTTCCACCGGGCGCTCGCCGCACTCGGCGCCACCCCCGCCGAGATGACCTCACCCGAACTGGAGCCGGTGACGGCCGACTTCCGCGCGCTGATGGACGAGGCCAGGACCAGCCTGGACTACCCGCTGATCCTGGCGGTGCTGTGCGTGGCGGAGTGGAGCTACCTCGGCTGGGCCGGCCGTGCCGAGGGGCCGCCGCCGGAGAACTTCGTGCACCGTGAGTGGGTCGAGCTGCACGAGGGGCCGGCGTTCCGCGCCTGGGTCGCCTTCCTGCGCGGCGAACTCGACCGGCTGGGACCCGCGCTCGACGAGGAGGGGCGGCTGCGCGTGCTCGACGTCTTCCGGCGCGCCGTACGGCTGGAGCTGCGCTTCTTCGACATGGCGGCGGGCGGCTCCCCCGGCCGCCCGTGACCGTCCGCCGAGCGGGCTCCGCGGCTCAGGACTCCTGGCCGGCCTTCTTCAGGTTGGCCACCAGTTCCTCCAGGTAGTCGGCGTATCCCTGGTAGCTGAACGGCGCCTCGGCCCGCCACGGATACACGTGCCCGGCCTTGACCGCGAGAAGCTTGGCGAAGGTCGGCTTCTTCATCATCTCCTCCAGCTTCAGCGCCTGGGTCCTGGCGTCGTACAGGATCACGTCGGCGTCGTACTTGTCGGCGTTCTCCCAGCTCAGGCTCTGGAAGAAGCCTCCCTCGTCCACCTTGTCGGGTGTGACGACGTCGAGGCCGCTCTGGGTCAGGTGCACGATGTCCGGGTACTCCGGAGGGTTGACCACCCACATGGTGTCGGGGCCGCCGGACATCATGAGGACTTTCAGGCCGGTCGCGGAGATCTTCTTCAGCTCCTCGGTCGCCGCCTCGAAGCGGGCCTTGGCCGAGCTCACCTCGGGGGCGTTGAGATCCGCGCCCAGCGACTGGGCGAGCTCGGCGTACTTCCCGATCACCTGGGCCGCGCTCTGGCCGGTGAGCATGACTCCGGCGGTGGGCGCCACCTGCTCGATCGTGTCCTTCGACTTGTCCGGGACGTACCAGAGCGTGCCCTTGACGTACATGCTGCTGACCAGGAGCTCGGGCTGCAGCGCGATGTACTGCTCCACGTTGAACTCGTCCCAGACGTTGCCGAGCCCCGTGACCTTGGTGATGTCGACGTTGCCCACCTGGGGGTCCTTCTCGCCGCTCTTCAGCTTGTGCGGGCCGAAGACCGCGACCGGCCGGATCCCGAAATCCCACAGAGCCGCGGCCGAGCCGACCTGGGCGACGACCCGGGTCGGCCGCCGGGGCAGCTCGATCTTCTTGCCGCGGTCGTCGGTGAACGTCCAGGGACCGGCGGGGGCCGCGCTCGTCTGCGCGGCGGTCGCGACGGGTGCGGGAGCCGACTCCCCGCAGGCCGCAAGGGCCAGCAGGGTGCCGACGCCACCGGCCATCGCGAGGAACCCCCTCCTCGATACGGACATTTCCACTCCTAAGGCAAGGCTGTCCTAATAATCGGGCATTAGCTTAGCCTTACCTAAAATTGGTGGTGAGGGAGGGTGCCGGGTCCGGCGGGCGCACCGCTCCGCCCGGCCCCGCGGGCTGCGGAAAGCGCCGGCCCCGCCCGGCCGCGCTAGCCGTGCTCGACGACCGGGGCGGGGCCGGCGCGGTAGACGCCTCCGGATCCCACCTGGGCGGCGTGGACGGCGTCGTCGTCGGCATACAGGCGGAGCTGCACGCCGTCGGGGTCGCGAAAGCCCATCGCGTACCCGCCGGAGGCCCTGATGACCGGGCTGTGCGGGATGCCGAGGTCGTCGAGATGGGCGAGCCAGGCGTCGAGTCCCTCACGGGTCACCTCGAGCGCGAAGGGGTCGGCGTCGGACAGGGCGCGGGCCAGCTCGGGGTTCTCCCGCAGGGCGATCTGGAAACCGGCCCCCGGGACCTTGAAGGCCATGCCCCTGATCACGCCGTCGTCGTCCTCGAAGCTGGTGTGGTGCTCCAGTCCGAAGACCCGCTCGTACCAGGAGCGGCTCCGGGACAGGTCGCTCACCCAGATCTTCAGGTGGTGGACACCGGTCAGTGCGGCCTTCAACGCGCCTCCTCAGGAGTCCGCCGTCGTGGTGACGGACGTGCTGAAACGGTGATTGCAGAACTTCGCCCGCGCGGCCTTCCGGCTGTAGTCGCGCATGGACTCCTCACGGTCGAGCACCTCGAAGCTGTCGAAGCCGAGCGCGGCCGTGCCCGCTCCCCGGGCATCGGCGGGCATCCGGGCGCTGAAGATCACTTTGCCCCGGTTCGGGATCCGGCCGCCGGCGCGGCACCATACGCCGTCGGAGTGCTTCCGGCAGGTGAGGACCGCCACGCGTTTGCCGGCGTCGTCGAACAGCGTCGCCCGCGACGGGCCCTGGGCCCCGGCCGGAAACCGGCCGCCCACCCAGAAGACACCCCAGTAGGGGGCGAAGGAGGGAGTCCAGGTCATGGAGTAGCCGAGGGTGTAGACGATCCGCCCGTCGGCGCGGGACGCGCTCCCGGCCGTGACGTCGATGTCTATCAGCGGCTGCCCCGGGCACTTCCTGGCGGCGGCGACGAGACAGGCGGCCTCGGCGGTCGTGGGTGGGATCAGGGAAGCGGCGATCAGGGCGAGGCTCGCGACGATCCCCAGGACGCGGCGCATCAGACCTCCTGTGTGTCCTGCCCCGAGAACGCCGTCCTTCCCGGCACCTCGGCGTTCGAGATCAGGATAGTGCGCGCAGTAGCACGTAACCGGGCAGATCGGGGGAACTGTGACAGGAAGGCCCGGGTGGGCGGAGAGGAGGGGGTCCGCCGCCCACCCGGAAACGGTCAGACTACCCCGGAATACCTGAGTTTGGCTCGCCTATTGGCCCGCATACCGCGCGGGTGGCGGCGAATCCGGCCGCGGAGTCCCGTCGCGGGCGTCCCGGCCCGCGGCGCGGGCACCCCGAACCCGCGAGAACGGGCCGGTCAGGTCAGCGTTCGCCCGGACCGGGCTGGTGGCCGTCCTCCTCGGGCTCGTCCCGGGGCTCGGCGTACGGCTCGACCTCGGGCGGGTGACCCGCGGCGATCTGGCGCTGGCGGATGAGCTCGGCGTCGAACTCGGCGCCCAGCAGGATGGCCATGTTGGACAGCCAGAGCCAGACGAGGAAGACCACGACCGCGCCGAGCGTGCCGTAGGTCTTGTCGTAGGAGCCGAAGTTGGCCACGTAGACCGCGAAGCCCGCGGAGACGACGACCCAGAGCAGCACGGCGAGCAGGCCACCCGGGCTGATCCAGCGGAACCCCGGCTGGCGGACGTTGGGCGCGGCCCAGTACAGCAGCATCACCAGCCCCGCGGCGACGAGGACCAGGACCGGCCACTTGGCGTAGTTCCACACCGTGACCGCGGTCCGCCCGGCGCCCAGGGCCTCGCCCGCCACCTCGGCGAGCCTCCCGGTGAAGGTGACGGCCACCGCGCCGGCCGCCATCAGCACGACGAACACCAGCGTCAGCCCGATCCGCAGCGGGGTCAGCTTCCACAGCGGGCGTCCTTCGCGGATGTCGTAGATGGCGTTGCCCGCCCGGATGAAGGCCGCGATGTACCCCGACGCCGACCAGAGGGCCACCAGCAGGCCGGTGATCGCCAGGATGCCCCTGGCGTTCCCGCTGCCGCGTAACCGGGTGAGCTGCTCCCGGACCAGCTCGGTCACGTCACCCGGGGCCAGTGCCGCCACCTGGGACAGGATCGTGGAGATCACGTCCTGACCGACCAGGCCGAGCACGGACACCAGCACGATCAGCCCGGGAAAGATCGACAACACCGCGTAGTAGGTCAGAGCGGCGGCCCAGTCGGGCAGACCGTCCCGCTGGAACTCGGTGACCGTCCGCCTGAGCACTCCCCACCACGCCCGCCGGGACAGCGCCGAGGGGGACTCGGGGGCGGCGGACCGCCCCCGTAGACCGGAGACGGCACCGCCGGTGGCGTGCGGCATCTACTTCCTCTTGCCTCGCCGCAGGAGCCGGAACAGGATCAGGACCAGCGCGGCGACGAGCGCCGTCGTCACGGCGGGGCGCTTGCCGGCCTCGGTGGTGACCTTCTGCGCGGCGTCCCTGAGCTCGACGGGGGTCCTCTCCTTGACCCGGCCCACGACCTCGGGGGCGGCCCCCCGCATCCTTCCGACGACCTCGGGTGCCGCCCCCTTGACCCGCTCCATCACCTCGGTGGCGGTGGTGGCGGTGGCCGTCCTCATCCTGCGCAGGTCGTCGCCCACATGGGCGGCGGTCTCCTGGACGCGGCCCTTCACGTCGGTTTTGTGCACCAATGCCTCCACGGTGTCGCCCAGTTCGCGGCGGGCCTCCTCGATGTCCCGCCGCACGGATTCCTTGTCGTCTTCCCGGCCGGCCGCGCCGGTGGTCGTGCCGACCGCGCTGTCACCGGTGTCGGCGTACGGGGCGGCGGCCCCGGAAACCTCGGCCGGGGCGCCGGCCGCGCCGGCCGCGCCGCCCGGGAGCCGGGGCGTGCCGTCACGCTCGGACGGCGGGACGCCGAGCTCCTCGGCCGTCTCCACAGGCGTGCCGATCGGCTGGTTGGGCGGGATGTTCAGCGACTCCCGCTCGTCCGGCGTCACGGGTTCTCCGACCGCCTTGCGGTGGGCCCCGGTGGTCCCGGCGGTGGGCGTGGAGTCGGGCCGTCCCGGATCGGTCTCGGTCATCGGTGCGCCCTCTCTCTCACGGCGTCGATGTCGTCCCTGACGCTCTCGATGGTCCGCTCGGGTGTCGGCGGCGCGGCCTCGGCGACGTGTCGCCTGCCGAGGAGCCCGAGCACGGCCGCCACGATCGACAGCACCGCGCCCACGACCGCCGCGGCCGCCCACGCGGGCATGACCTGGGCGAGGAGCAGGATCACTGCGGCGACGAAAGAGCCCGCCCCGAGCAGGGCGACGACGCCCGCCCCGCCGAACAGCCCGGCACCGCGTCCCGCGTGTCTTCCCTTCTCCGCGAGCTCCAGTCTGGCCAGGCGGAGTTCGTCCCTGACGAGGCGCGAGACCTGCTCCGACAGCTGCCGGATCAGCTCCGCCGTCGACAGTGACTCCTTGGTGGTGGTCATGGCATGCCTCCTCCCTCCTGGGGAAGGCGTCTACCCCCTCCGGCAGCGGCAAACATCCGTCCGGCGGCGATGATCAGGGCCGGTGGGCTCCCGCCCGGGCGCCGGGCGAACCCGAGAAGACGGGCGGGCCGGAGAAAGCGGGCGGGCCGGAGAAGACGGGCGGGCCGGAGAAAGCGGGCGGGGGCCGGGTCTCCCGTCCGGCCCCCGCCCGCCGGCTGGACGCGCAGCCGGCCCCCGCTCACCGGCTGAGCGCGCACACGGTCGCCACGCGGCGGTGCCCCGGCTCGGGCGCGCGGCCGGTCCCCGCGGGAACGGGCACCGGACGAGCGTCGGACGAGCAGCTGACGAGCACCGCCGGAACGAGACCCTCATCCCGCGGCGAGCCCTACCGTAGAGCGCGGGCGCCGGGCGGCGCATCGCCCACCCGGGTGATTCATCGGCGACTACGGCGGTACATGCCCCTCCGGCATACGACTTCCGCGGTATACACGGTCACCCGGCCGTCCGATGAGCGGGGCGCCTTCCCTGGCTAGCATGCGCGCATGCACGTACGAGCGGCGGCGCTGGCGCGGCGGATGAGCGAGATCGACCCCCGTGCCGTCGACACGGTGTTCGCCCTCGTGATCACCGGCTTGATGCTCACCTGGGCGGCGACCGACCACAGCGGTCCGTGGCGGCGGCCGGACACGGTGGCGGTCACGCTGACCTGCCTGGCCAACCTGCCGATCGCACTGCGGACCCGGGCCCCCTTCACCGTGCTCGGCGTGTGCTCCGTCGCGACGATCTGTCATCACGCGCTGGGCTACCAGGCCGACCTGAACAACACCTCCACGCTGCTCGCCCTCTACACCGTCGCCGCCCGGCGCCCGCCCCGGGTCGCGCTGGCCGGGACGGTGATCACGATGGCGACCTGGGGGTGGGCCTCGTTCCTGGCCGCGAGCGGCCTGGAGGTGCTGAACGGCGCGCAGAGCGTGCTGATCGTCACGGCGGCCTGGGCGTTCGGCACCCGCACCCGCAGGCTCGCCGAGCGCAACGGGCAACTGGCGGAACTGACCGCGCGGCTCCGGCTGGAGCAGGAGGAGCGGGCCAGGCGGGCGGTCTCCGAGGAGCGGGTGCGCATCGCCAGGGAACTGCACGACGTCGTCGCCCACCACATGTCGGTGATCTCGGTACAGGCGGGCCTGGCCCGTTACGTGTTCGGCAGCGACCCCGGCACCGCCAGGGCGGCGCTGTCCACGGTCGCCGACACCAGCCACGAGGCGCTGGAGGAGATGCGGCGGCTGCTGGCGCTGCTCCGGGTGGACCCCGGCACCGACGGGAACGGCGGCGACAACGGCGTCTACGACCCGACCCCCGGCCTGGCACAGCTCGGGCAGCTCGTCGAACGGGTCCGCGTCGCCGGGGTGCCGGTGGACGTGGAGGTGACCGGGAGCGTCCGGAGGCTCAACCCGGGGATCGAGCTGTGCGCGTACCGGGTGGTCCAGGAGAGCCTGACCAACGTGATCAAGCATGCGTTTCCGGCCAGGGCGAAGGTGCGGCTGAACTACGGCGGTGACGAGCTGGTCGTGACGGTCACCGACGACGGCTCCCCGTCCCCCACCGCGGCGGGCGGCGGAGGCCACGGCTTGCTCGGGATGCGCGAACGGGTCAGGCTCTACCGGGGCACGGTGCTCGCGGGCCCGCTGCCCGGGGGCGGCTTCGAGGTCACCGCGACGCTGCCGCTGTCGTCGCCGAACGATGAGCGAGGAGACGGATGACCAGGGTTCTCGTCGTGGACGACCAGGTGCTGGTCCGGGCCGGGTTCGCCGCGCTGATCAGGGCGACCCCGGATCTGGAGGTGGCGGGCGAGGCGTCCGACGGGGAGGAGGCGGTCGCGCTGGCGGCGGCGTCCCGCCCGGACGTGATCCTGATGGATGTGCGGATGCCCGGGCTGAACGGCATCGCCGCGACCGAGCGCATCCTCGCCGCCGCCGGGCACGCCCCGCCCAGGGTCCTGGTGCTGACCACGTTCGACCTGGACGAGTACGTCTACGACGCGCTGCGGGCCGGCGCCTGGGGCTTCCTGCTCAAGGACACGCCGCCGGAACGGCTGATCGCGGCGATCCGCACGATCGCGGCGGGCGACATGCTGTTCGCGCCGACCGTGACCCGGCGGCTGATCGAGGCGTACACCAGCGGGCGGGACACCGCCCTCGCCTCGGACGCCGGGCTGGACACGCTCACCGCCCGTGAGCTGGAGGTGCTGCGCATGGTCGGCCGGGCGCTGTCCAATCGGGAGATCGCCGACGGGCTGTGCGTGAGCGAGGCGACGGTGAAGACGCACCTCAACCGGGCCATGACCAAGCTGGGCCTGTCCAGCCGCGCCCAGGCCGTCGCCCTGGCCTACGAGACCGGCCTCGTCCACCCCCGCCGTGGCCACGAGTGACCCGCCGGCCGAGGCGGGAGCGACATGTGGTCGATTGATGAAAAGGTAGGGATACGCGGGAGTTCAAGCGTCTTGCGATACTTCACGTGAAGAATAAGCACGATCAGAAAGGCGGCGCGCTCGAGATGGCACAGATCGTCGGCGGCGGTAGCCCGGTCAACGACGCCGAGCGACGGGTCATCGCGCATCTGCGGGACAACGCCCCGGATGACTGGCTGCTGCTGCACAACATCGAGGTGCCGCGCGGCGACGACACCTTCGAGGTGGACGTGATCGTGCTGACCGGCCACTCGCTCTGCATCATCGACGTCAAGGGCACGCGGGGCCGGATCGAGGTCGCCGGGACGCGCTGGTTCCCCGCGCGGCGGGAGGCGTTCGGCTCCCCGGTGACCAAGCTGCGCGGCAACGGGCGCGCGCTCAAAGGCCTGCTCATGCAGCGCCGCCGCGAACTGGAGCGCGTCTACGTCGACAGCGTCGTCGTGCTGACCGGCCAGGACGCGGAGCTGGTCGATCCGGCCGGCCGGGACTCGCGGCACGTCACCGACCTGGCCGGGCTGGTCCGCACGCTGAGCGACGTCTCCCGCGTCAGGCGCGGCTACACCACCGACACCGCACCGTACGGCACCGCGATCATCGAGGCGCTGAACGGCAGCGTGCGGCGCTCCACGGCGCCGCCGCGGTTCGGCAACTGGGAGGTCGAGGAACAGCTCGGCGGGGACACCCGGGTCACCGAGTACCGCGCGATCAACGCGACGGTCCCGGAGAGCGAGACGGTCCTGTTGCGCGTCTACCGGGCCGACCCGCTGGCCCAGGAAGGGCCGCGGGCGGCCGAGCGGCGACTGATCACCAACGCCTACCAGGCCCTGACCAGGATCCCGCCGCACCCGTGTGTGGTGCGGGCGCGCGACTTCTTCGCCATCGACGACGAGAGCCGGTTCGTGCTCGTCCTCGACGACGTGCACGGGCAGGCGCTGCACCTGCATCTGACCGCCTCCCGGCGGACGCTCTCCACCGACGCCAGGCTGGACGTGGTGGAGGACATGCTGCTGGGCCTGTCCCACGTCCACGCCAACAACGTGATCCACCGGGCGCTGAGCCCCGCGTGCGTGCTCGTCGCCGAGAACGGCCGGGCGATGCTCACCGGGTTCGACTACGCCAAGCCGGGCCCCCGCGCGCACACCGTGGCGGGTGAGCTGCCCAACGTCCTCGACACGCATTACGCGGCCCCGGAGTTCCTGGCGATGTCCGAGCGGATGACGGCCGCGTCCGACGTGTACGCGGCCGGGGTGATCGCCTTCCAGCTGCTGACGGGCGAGCTGCCGCCGGCCGGCCCGGACGCCGAACCCCCCGCGGGCGATGCGCCCGCGGAGGTCATGGACGTGCTCCGCCGCATGCGCGACCACGCCCCGCACAAACGCCCCACCGCCGGCGAGGCCCTGGTCGACCTGCGGCGGGCGCGCCGGCGGCACCCGGTCGCCCCCCACCCGGTACACGCCGACGTGCCGGACCGCCCCCGGGCGGGCGAGCCCGCGCGCGAGAGCGGCGCACCCGAGCGGGAGGCGCTGCTCGACAAGATAAAGATGAGGTTCCGCCGGATGTCCGGGCGCTGACCGGGAAGGCGGCCCGGACCCGCGGCGGAGCGGCGGGTAACCCGCGGAAGGGACCCCGGCAGATGGCCGTCCCCCGGGTCCCGGGCCCCTGGGGCGCCGGCGCGCGACGGCCACGTCGCGCTCGTCGAAAAGTCATGGCGACCGGGAGAATCGGCCGGGCGGCCCTCCCGGGTGCCGGCGATCGCTGGCGCGGGGCCGGACGGTGGCTGATGATAGGCGCATGGCCAGACACGTTCGCACGGGAATCGGCGCCGGAGTGACGGCCGCGGCGGTGATCGGGCTGGGCGTCTACTTCATGATGGTCGGGCCGGACAAGGCCGACAAGATCGCCAGCTCGATCGGTGTCCTCGTCGCCGTGGTCGCGCTGGCGGTGACGGTGTACGGGCTGACGGCGCCCTCCCCCGCGGGCCGTCGGGTATCGCAGCGGGCCACGGCGTCCGATCGCGGCCGGATCCACCAGATCGGCGGTTCCACGGGCATCGGCGAAGGCACCGCGGTGGACGGGGCGGTCACCCAGCGGGCGACCGCGGCCGGAGACGGGGCGGTCACCCAGGTCGGCGGCGACCAGGCTCCCTCCTCGGCGCCGCCGCCGTGACCACCCGACGCGACCGCGGCACGGGCGGCACGTCCCAGGACGCCACCGCCTCCGGACAGGGCCGGATCACCCAGATCGCCGGGGACCAGACCGTCCACCACCATCACTACCCGGGCGGCGGCTCTGTGGCGATGGCGCGGGCGGTGCTCGACTCCGTCGGGGAGATCCGGGCGTCCCCGCGGACCGCGGGCCCAGACGTGCTGGAACGCCTGCTGTCCGACCTGGAGGCCGTGCACCGGGACTACCTGGTGATGTTCGAGACGCTCCTCGAGCGCACGCCGGACGCCTGGGAGGAGGGCACCCCGCACTACACCGAGAGTGTGCGGGAGGTCGCCGCTCTCCTGCGCAGGCTCCGCCTCGAGTACGAGCCGGTGCGGGTGCGGGTCCACGCGGCCGCGAAGGCCTACGGCGACGCCCTGACGGCAGTGCCGCAGCGTACGTTCATCGGCGCCGTGCTGGCGTACTTCCCGACCGGCGAACTGCGCGGCGACGAGGCCGACGGCCGCTGGCGGACCTCCGGCACCACCGTGCTCGACCACCTCTACCGTTCGCTCGACGGCGAGCTCGGCCAGGAGCTGGGCGCCCTCATCCGGAGCACGCTGGCGTTCCACCGGCAACGCTGGTCGGAGGTCTGCGACTCCTACGCGGCGCTCCAGATCGGGCAGGCATGAGCGGCGGATCGTTCACCGACCCGTTCGGTGCCGTCTACTTCACCGAGGCGCTCCGCGCGGCAGAGACCCTCGTGACCGCCCCGGCCATCGACGAGCTGCCCGGCTACGACATCGTCCGGCGGATCACCGGACCCCACGCGGAAGTGCTGGTGGGACGCCGCCCGGACGGAGTGCTCCAGGCGCTCAAGGGGTTCGGGCGGCGGGCGCCGGTGAGCGCGCGGGCCTGGACCACCCACATCGACGAGGCCCTGCGCCTGATCCGGTTCGGGTACGGCGGCCTCCTGCCGATCGAGGAGCGCCTGAGCCTGATCAGCGGAACCCGTCTGGGTTATCTGTGCCTGCCGTACTGCCAGGGCGGCAGCCTGAGGAACCGGCTGGAGGCCGGGGACACCGGCGTGGCGGAACTGGCCTACCACGGGATGGCCCTGGTGTGCGCGCTCCGCAAACTCCACGACCACGGAGTCGTCCACGGCGACGTCAAGCCGGAGAACGTGCTCTTCGCGCACTGGGGCGACGAGATCACCGGTGAGGCGGTCACTTGGCGCACGCTGCTGGCGGACCTGGAGACGCTCGCTCCGGCGGGAGCGGCGACCAGCTGGCGGATGACCCCTGAGTACGCGGCCCCGGAGCAGCTCGGCGGCGCTCCCGCCGATCCCGCCATGGACATCTGGGCGTGGGGCGCGACCCTGCGTGACGGGCTCGGCCCCGCCGTGCCGCGCGAGTGGGCGTGGCTGGCCGGCCTGGTCGGGCGGGCGTTGTCGGACGAGCCGGCCGGACGACCCACCGCCGCGGAGATCATCGACGTCTACGGCCGGTACGTGGGGTTCGGCGATCGGGAGCGGCCGCGGCTCGGCGGCACGGCGGGGACGGCCGTCGTGTGGTACCCGATGGAGTCCGCGCCGTCGGAGATGGCGGAGTCCCTGGCGGCGGTGCGGCACGACGCGGTCCACCTGCGGGTGTCCTTCGGGTGGGCCGCCTGGCTGCCGGAGTGCGCGCGGCTGTACGAGGTCGGCTCCGTCCCGGCGCTCAGGCGCATCGAGGAGCTGTGCACCCGGGTCCTCGGCGAACCGGGGCGGCCCGGATCCCTGTGGCGGGCGTTCCACGACCTTCCCGGCGATAACGTCCTGCCCGTCGGATCCGGGAAGCAGGCGGATCGGCCGGGCGAGGCGCGGCCTATCGCTCGGGTGATCCCCCGCGGCACCGCGCTGACCTTCGTGCGGCACCTGGTGGTGGCACTGGTGGAGCTCGTCGAGGCGACCGGGGCTGAGGCCGACGTCGTCCGCCTCCGTGAGGTGACCGAGGCGTGGGAGGCCGTCGGCGAGTTCGCCGAGGAGGCCGACACCGCGATTCTCGCTCAGGCGTGGCTGAGCCTCGACGATCCGGAACGTGCGCTGCCGTATGTGCGGCACTCCTACGCCGCCGATCCCGACGACCCGTCGGCGCGCGCGGCGATGCACCTGTTCTACGTCGTGAGCGGCGATGACGAGCTGGCGGCGAAGGTCGCGCTGCAGACCGACACCGAGGACATGGCCATGAACTTCCGGTGGCTCGCCATGGCCGCGGTGGACCTCGTCGAAGCGGACGACTCCCGGCTCCTCGACCAGGTCCTGGATCTGCTCTCCCAGGCGGGATTGGACGTCGGCGACCTGCTCCGGTGCGTGCTCGACGGACGGCGCGGGCCGGTCCGGCCCGACGCCGCGTGGGTGGCGCTGCGCGAGCACTTCACGGCCGTCAGCGGCACGACCTCGGTGCAGAAGCTCAGGTACCTGGTCGAGGCGGCCTACCAGCGCGGTGAGATCGAGTACGCGATGCGCCGGGCCCGGGCCGTCCGCGCAAAACCGGTGATCCGCAGGCCGGTCAACCATCGGGACCGGGCCGCGGTGGAGGCCGTCGCCCTCGGCCGGGATCCGGCGGACCGCGGTCTGACGGCGCGGCTGAACAACCGGGCGGAGTTGTGGTCGGCCGACGGGCGGCCCGACGACCCGCTGATCGGGCTCTGTCTCGTCGCGGCGGAGCGCTGGGCGGGCTCCGCTCCCGTCGGGATCTCGGCGGACGTGCCGGAGCTGATTGAGCACAGCCGCGCACTGGCCGGCTCGGACGCCGCTGCGCTGCTCCGCGGTACCCGGCACTGTGCCGTGTGCCGTGACTCCTTCAGGGTCGAGGGCCTGTCCGTCTGCGGCGCCTGCCATCGCCTTTTCTGCGCGGGCTGCGTCCGCCACCCCACGTTCTACCTGCGGTGCCTCTGCGGCGGCGACCTCGCCCATCCGCCCGGCCCGCACCTCCGCAAGACGGTGCGGGCCTAGGTGGGGTGCCGCCGGAATACGGCTGGAACGGGCCGCGTCCACCGGAAGCCCCGGGTCGGGCGGTAGGGGCGAGAGCCGAGGCTTCGGCTGTGGATGGCCGTGCCCGGCGTGGGGCCGGATGTCCACCCTCCTCACGGTATGCGGCCTCGCACCTGGCAGGGGTGCCCTGTCGGTACACCTTTCACCGATGCCTTCTTCGCCCGCCTGACCGGCGCTTTTATGGATAGGTGACCAGCATGCCCACCCCGCTGGGACGCATCTGCGATGCGTACCTGCAGGTGGCGCCCGGACGGCCGGAGAGCGGTCTGCCCGATCCGTGCCAGTGCCGAGCGGGTGTGGGCTGCTGAAAGCAACAGGTGCCGGACAACACGCTCAAGGAGTGAACGATATGCGTGGTGTAGTGCTGCACGCCCCCGGCGACGTCCGGGTGGAGGAGGTCGCCGACCCGAAGATCACCGCCCCGACGGATGCGATCATCCGGCTGTCGGCGGCCTGTGTCTGCGGCTCGGACCTGTGGCCTTTCCGCGGGGTGGACTCCGTCGACCGGCCGATACCGATGGGGCACGAGTACGTCGGGATCGTCGAGGAGGTCGGTAGCGAGGTCAAGAACGTCAGGCCCGGCCAGTTCGTCGTCGGCTCGTTCGTCGCCTCCGACGGCACCTGCGAGATCTGCCGCTCCGGCTACCCCTCCTCCTGCGTCCACCGCGTGTTCATGAACGAGGTCGGCACCCAGGCGGAACGGGCCCTGATCCCGCACGCCGACGGCACGCTCGTGGCCACCCCGGGCATGCCCGACGCGGAGCTGATCCCCAGCCTCCTGGCCGCCTCCGACGTGCTGGGCACCGGCTGGTTCGGCGCGGTGGCCGCGCAGGCCGGCCCCGGCAAGACGGTCGCGGTCGTCGGCGACGGCGCGGTCGGCCTGCTGGCGGTGCTGGCCGCCAAGCAGCTCGGCGCCGAGCGGATCATCGCCATGAGCCGCCACAGGACGCGCCAGAAGCTCGCGCTGGAGTTCGGCGCCACCGACATCGTCACCGAGCGCGGAGACGACGGCGTGGCCCAGGTCAAGGACCTGACCGGCGGCGTGGGCGCCCACTCGGTCGTCGAGGCGGTCGGCACCCAGGAGTCGATGCATCAGGCCATCCGCTCCGCCCGCCCCGGTGGCCACGTCGGCTTCGTGGGCGTCAACCACGACGTCGCGCTCAGCGGCGAAGAGCTCTTCTTCGCCCAGGTCAGTCTGCTCGGCGGCCCGGCCCCGGTGCGCCGGTTCCTGCCCGAGCTGATCGGGTTGATCTGGGACCGGAGGATCGACCCCGGCAAGGTCTTCGACCTCACGCTGCCGCTGGAGCAGGCCGCCGAGGCCTACCGGGCCATGGACGAGCGCCGCGCCGTCAAGGCCCTGCTGCGCGTTTGACCCCACCCGGTGGCTGCCTGTCCGGCGACCCGCTCCGCCGGCCAGGCAGCCACCAACCTCAAGGCTTGATGAACCCCATGCCGGAAGCCCGCGCATGGCGGCCGAGCCCAGGGGGTTTCACGCCGTCCCGGACGCCGGCCACGTGGACCTGTGGGGAGCAGGGCAGCTCAGCGGCGCTCGAACGGGTTGAACCCCCACGGGTCGTGACGGGGCTCGCCACGCTCGCGCAGCTCGATCGGCATTCGGGGAGGATCGGTACAGAAATTGGCGGCAGAGGCTGCTACCTGCGGTGTTCCCGGCATCAGACCCGACCGGCGCACCCGCCGGGTATCCCCGGCGGGTGCCCGCTGCGCCTGAGATGCCGAAACGGCAGCGCCTCCTGCCCTATCGTGCGGCGCCCGGTGTCACCACACCGTTGTCCCGGCCTTGCTCATGAATCCTCAGTCGCAGACGGTGACCGATCGCTCTCGCCGTCGCCCGGGAAGGGCAGCGGCGCTGGTCAGCACGTGCTCGCGCCGTCGAACGTCCGCGGGCCGCGGGGGATCTTGTGCTTGATCTGCTTGCGGGGGTCCACGGTGTGGCAGGCGCCATCCGCGCCGTGCGCCCAGACAATCTTCAGCCTGAGTCTCTTGGAGCAGTCGTTGCGGGCGTAGCCGGTCTTGGTGACGTTGCCGACCTTGTGCCAGACGGCGACACAACTCGGCGCGTTGCCCATGGCTTGAGCGGACCCGGCCTGTGCCGGGGCGGCTGACAGTGTCAGTCCAACCGCGCCCAGTATCGCCAGCACCGTTGTTCTGGCCTTGCGCATCAGTCCTCCTCATTGGCGGGTTAGGAGAATACGAACTTTCTCCGATTTTGAGTGGGAATCGATTCCGCACTTAATTCGCAAGAATCGTACAAGCGTCACAAGCGGCGCTTGTTGCCTGTCAGTGCACAGTTCTTGTCACGGAGCGCAATTCGACAAGGAAGGACGCGCTGCTCCTCCGGTACGCCGACCCGCGCGAGGAAGTCGTCCCACGCGGCCGGCGGGTCGGCGTCCTCGGACAGGTCGACTCCGGGCGGGCCGGGGCGGACGTAGCCCAGTACGTCGCGCCAGAAGGACGACAGCGCCCGCGGGTCGTCGAGCCGAGGGCCTCCGGCGACGGCGGCTCGGCCGGTGTTTGCTTCCGGAGTTCCCGCCGCGGCTGACAGCGGCGCACTACCTCCGCCGGATCGGCCCCGCGGAAGGAAGACCACGACCGTACCGGCAATCGGCCGAGCTCGGCCGGGACGCGCCGATCATCGCGGCGCGGAAGGGAGACTCCCGCTCGGCTGTCCGGGCGCCCATGAGGTGAGGATGAGCAGCGCATCGTGCGACGGGGAACCGGGCTCGGCGGTGAGGACCATGAGGCGCTGTTCCGAGCCGTCGGGACTGCTCCACGTGTCGCAATCGAGGGTGAGGTCGCCGACCAGCCGATGCCGGTAGCGCTTGGTGCCATAGGCGGCGTTGTTGACGCGATGCTCCGCCCACCAGGTTCGGAAGTCGGCGTCCCGCACGGACAGCTCGCCGACGAGCCGAGCGAGCTGGGGGTCGTCGGGATCGGCCGCGGACTCCATGCGCAGGGCGGCGACGGCGTCGCGGGCGTCGTGCTCCCACTCCAGGTGCATGCCCCGGATGATCGGGTCGGTGAACAGCAGGTACAGGTAGTTGCGCCGGTCCGCGGGGAGCTGCGAGAAGTCGGTGTACAAGGCGGCGGCGCCCGCGTTCCATTCCAGGATGTCCAGCCGTTTGCCCAGAACGATGGCGGGGGTACCGGTGAGCTGATCGAGCAGGCGCCGCATGGCGGGGCGCACGCGTTGCGCGGGCCGACGCCTCCGAGGCCGCGCGTCGGCCTTGTCGGCCAGTTGATACAAGTACCGCTGCTGGTCGTCGTTGAGACGCAGTGCCTGAGCCAGCGTGGCGAGCACCGACGCGGAGGCTCGGACACGACCCTGCTCCAGCCGCGTGTAATAGTCGACGCTGATCGCGGCGAGCTGGGCGACCTCCTCGCGGCGAAGCCCCGCGACCTTGCGGCGAGAGTCCTGCTCGGGCAGGCCGAGGTCCTGCGGGGCCAGTTGTGCCCGGCGAGCCTTGAGGAAGGCGCCGAGTTCGCCGGGGCCGGACATGGTGCTCATGTCCTCCATTGTCGGGCTTGAAGTGGTGAGGGGGAGGGGGCAGGTTTTTTCCTAGGCAGGAACTCGCCGCTTTTGCCTCCCCAGGACTGCGACGACTGTGGACACGTGCCCGGCACCGTGCCGGGCCGGCTGACCACTGGACGGAGAGTCCCATGACGAAGATCGACGTCACCTTCCACAGCGCCGGCATCCCGCTCGCCGGCCATCTCCACCTTCCCGACACCCCGGCCGAGGAGCCGCGTCCGGCGATCGTCGTTGGCCACCCCGGCACCGGTGTGAAGGAACAGACCGCCGGCCTCTACGCCCGACACCTGGCCGAAAGGGGGTTCGTCACGCTCGCCTACGACGCGGCCTACCAGGGCGAGAGCGGCGGCGAACCTCGCGGCCTGGAGGACCCCGCGCAGCGCGTCGAGGATCTCAAGGCCGCCGTCTCCTTCCTCACCAGCCGGGGCGACGTCGATCCGGACCGCATCGGCGTGCTCGGCATCTGCGCCTCCGGCGGCTACGCCCTCTCGGCCACCGCAGGCGACCGCCGCGTCAAGGCCCTCGCCACCGTCAGCGCCGTCGACGTCGCCCGCCAGTTCCGCCTGGGGGCCGACGGCGCCCAGGACCCGGCCGTGTTCCTCGGCATGCTGGACGCCGCGGCCCACGCCCGCACCGTTGAGGCCCGGGGCGAGGAACCGCCGGTGTTGACTCTCTTTCCCGACACCGTCGAGCAGGCCTGTGCGCTGGGTGGAGAGCACGGTGCCGAGGGCTTCGAGTACTACCGCACCGAACGTGCCCGGCATCCCCGCTCGGCGGGCTTCCTCACATGGAACAGCATCGACAAGATGGCGGCCTTCGACGCCTTCGCGCCGATCCCGCTGATCGGGCGCCGGCCGCTGCTTATGATCGTCGGCACCCGCGCCGTTACGTCATGGATGAGCGTCGAAGCCTTCCAGCGCGCCACCGGCCCCAAGGAGATCCACTGGATCGACGGTGCCAGTCACGTTGACCTCTATGACAGGAAGCAGTACGTGGACCTCGCCGTCGAAAGGATCGCCGGGTTCTTCGGCGAGAACCTGGCCCGGGTGGCCCAGGGCTGTGACCATAAATGATCATCGGGCGAGCGTTTCAAGCTGCGAATGCGAGGGGTCGCCCGCCCCGGCAGCCGACCTCCCTCGACTCGCTCGGCCAAGATCGCGATTGTGGGTTTCCGGCCCACCTTGGCTGCCCCCTTTCCGGCTCCCGGTCACCAGTGGCTTGCAGTGGGCCGGTGACGGCGTGCGCGCCTCCGGCCTGACCCCGGGGTCAGGTGCTCACCCCGTAGCAGCACGAGACAGCCAAGGCGCTCATGGCCAGCCATCACCCGGGCATCGGCGAGCGGTTGGTGGATGCGGTGACCGTCCCGGTGTTCCGAGGTTTCGCCCGGCAGCATGCCGCGCACCTCCACTGATCAAATCGCCCCTGCCCCAGTCGAGGCCTCGACGGGGCAGGGGCGATTCCGCATTCCGGGCACACCGTTTCCGGACGCACCGCGGAGTCGCACGAAGGAACGACACGGCCGCCGGATCACACTCGGACCACTGATCGGCAGACAGTCCTCGCTCACTCGCCCGAGGTCAGATCCAGCGGACGCGTAGCCGCTTGAACCGGTGCGGCCAGGCGGTCACGAGGTCCGCTCAACCACCCACCGACCGGGGAGGGGTCGACGTGGTCCCCCTTATTCGTAGTAGCCCGGCCGCGACACGCCCAGCCACGCGCGCATCGCCGCGACCTGGTGATTGGCCTTCTCCGCGTCGATGAGCTCAGACCGGGCGCTCGGTGAACCTTCTCTGGTCACGCTTCGGCGCTCTCTCCACTTCCGGAGATTTCAACCCTGGTGGGCTGCACGTCCGGAGCCTCCAAGGCACCCCAGCCACCGGCACAGTTTCGCTGCCACGCGCCGGCCGGGAGCGTTCATTCCGTAGGTGTGCCCACCCGTAGCCGGTTGCCGTCAGGATCACGCAGCTCGATCTCGCGCGCCCACGGAGCGTCCTTCACCTGGATACCGAACTCGTCCGCGACGGCGTCGACATCACGGACGCGGAGGTAGACCAACGTATCCGGGCGGGCGTCGCCTTTGTGCTCCGACAAGAACAACCTCACCCGGCCACGGGCTACCTCGACGAACGCGGGAAGTCCCGGTTCGAAGCGATGCTCCCACTGCTGGGTGAAGCCCAGACGGTCGTACCACGCGACCGCCACAGCGGCATCCTTGACGTGAAGAATCGGGATGACTTCCTCGTCCATGCGGCCCATCCTCTCAGAGCACCCGACAGGGCAAACGTTGCCTGATCCGGAGGACTTCCGGCGCCACCACCGCGCCCAGGGGCAGGACTTCGAACCACTCCAGCCACAGCCTTGAGATCACGATCCACCGAGCTGCGATGGCGTTGGCGCCCCACGCTGACGCCCCGATCTTGGATAGGAAGTATGTGTGGAGATCACCGAGCGCAGCCTTACCACCCCTTACGAAGGGATCATGATCACGCCCGGGGGCGGCGGAGACGTCGGTGTCCTTGTTCTGGCCGGCTCCAGCGGGCGCATCGAGATCGAGCGGTCGCGCCTGCTGGCCCGGCGGGGTGCCGTCGCGTTGTCGATCCGCTGGTTCGGTGGCCCCGGACAACCGGGGGGAATCTGCGAGATCCCGCTGGAGACCTTCAGCACCGCCGTGGGCCTGCTTCTGAATGCCGGGGTGCGGCGCGTCGGCGTTGTCGGGGTCTCCAAAGGTGCCGAGGCCGCGCTGCTCATTGCCGGGCTCGACCCCCGTATCGATGCGGTGGTCGCGCTGTCGCCCACCTCGCTCGTCTGGGCGAACATCGGGCCGGGCGTCGATGGACGCACTCACCCGTACCGGTCCTCGTGGACCTGGCGGGGAGAGCCGGTGCCGTTCGTTCCCTATGACGACACCTGGGCTCCGGCAGAGCCGGAAGGTTCCCCGGTGGCCTACCGCACGCTCTATGAACGCAGCCGTACGAGATTCACCGGAACGGCAGAAGCCGCGGCGATTCCCGTCGAGCAAGCGACCGGCGACCTCTTGCTCGTGGCGGGCGCGGATGACCGGATGTGGCCGTCGCTTTCCTTCGCCGAAGAACTGGCCGCCCGCCGCTCGGCGATGGGTCGTCCGGTTCGTATCGTCAGCAGTTCGGATGCGGGCCACCGCCCTCGTCTGCCTGGAGAGTCACCTGCTCCGGCGTCGACACGCTATCTGTATGGGGGATCACCAGGCGCGGACGCCGCCTTGGGAGCGGCGGCGTGGC
Organism: Streptosporangium fragile; assembly: GCF_039534445.1. Lineage (NCBI taxonomy): Bacteria > Bacillati > Actinomycetota > Actinomycetes > Streptosporangiales > Streptosporangiaceae > Streptosporangium > Streptosporangium fragile. The sequence continues at coordinate 38,409 of NZ_BAAAVI010000013.1, forward strand.
CCCATATCCTCCAGGCACTTCAGGTGATGCCGTGATTTCCGTACGCGGATGCAGTCTGCAGGTCGGACTCAGGACGGTGGCGGGGTGCAGGCCAGGCCGAGCATGGCCGGGGCCAGGGCGTCGGGGTCGGGCGGGGGCGGCAAGGTGGCGGGCTGGGGCGCGGTGAAGGCTTGGATCGTGTAGGCGATCAGGCGGGCTGAGCTGTCGGGGGCGGTGATGACGCCGGCGTTGGCCATGAGCAGGATGACCATGTTCTGGTCGGCGAAGTGGGGGCGCAGCCGGCCGGTGGCTTTGGCGCGGTCGATAAGCTCAAGGAGCTCAGGTGGTGGCTCGGATCCCCTCCAACGATTTCGAGCATGCGATCTTAGCGCGAGATCGGCCTTTACTGTCGGCGCATCAGTAGGCGGCCCTGGCGGTACCGCTCCTCCGCGTGAGGTTCGCGCAGCACCCGGCCGACTTCGACGAAGTCGGCGGCGCGTGCCAGCGCGGCCAGTTCGTCGATCGGCCACCGATATGCCCGCGTCACCTTGTGGTCGAAGGGCGTCACCGGCCCTCCTTCGGACTCGAAGAAGCCGAGCAGGAGATGGCCGCCCGGGGCCAGAACTCGGCGGAACTCCCTGAAGTACGCCGGCAGCTCCTGCGGGGGCGTATGGATGACGGAGTACCAGGACACGATGCCCCGCAGCCCTCCATCGGCCAGGTCCAGGGCGTCCATCGAACCGACCTCGAAGCGCAGGTCCGGATACGCCTCACGGGCAAGATCGATCATCACCGCCGACAGGTCGAGGCCGAAAATGTCCAGTCCCAGCTTCTGCAGGTACGCCGTCACATGTCCAGGGCCGCATCCGAGCTCGGCGACCGGCCCACCACCGGCGGTCCGCACGACCTCGGCGAACACGCCCAGCGCCGCACGATCCAGCGGCTGGTCCTTGAGCGCGCCTTGGGTGAGGTCGGCGTAAAGAGCGGCGACGGCGTCGTAGGCATTCGCTGCGGCAGTGAGATAGGAGGGGTGTTCGGCCATGACGGGCCACCCTACCCGATTCGCCTCAAGATCCTCCGCTGCGAGGACAGCACCCTCGTGGTCCGGCGCCGCGCACAGCACCCCGGGAAAGATCCGTCATCGTGCGTCGCGTATCCCGAGAATGTATGTCGCGGTAAGCGCAACGGCACGGTCCTCGTCATGTGACAGATCTGCGAGGGCTCGTGACGCCGTGGTTCCCGGGATATCCGCGAGCGCCTGTGTCAGCCGTCGACGTGCGGACGATTCGACGCTGCCGTGGGTGAGGCGATCGACAAGCCCGGTAGCGATCCGATCCACCAACGCGGGACGACTCGCTAGCGCGCTCAGGGCATCGGCCGCATCGACGTCGTTCGTCCCCTCGACGATCATGTCGATGAGCGTCGGGATCGCGTCGGCCACTCCACGTGCCCCGAGTGCCGGAGCCGCATACCTGCGGACCGCGATGTCGGGGTCCGCGAGGGCGTCCTGCAGCAGTGTGGTCGCCGCACCGCCCGGAATCTCGGCGATGGACTGGACGGCACGTCTGCGCACCTCGGCTACCGGTGAGCCGAGGCCCTCCGCCAGCAGCGCCAAGCCGTCATCGCCCGATTGCGCCAAAGCCCAGCGAAGGGCTCCGGCGACGTTCGGGTCCGTTTCGCTCAGCGCTGCCTCGACCAGTGCTTCCACTGGCACCGCAACCTCTTCGGCTGCGGACAAGGCCGCGCGCTGGCGCTTGCCGGCGCTCTTTGACCCCAACGCCTGCAGCAGTGCGACGACCTGGAGGACATCCTCCCAGTCGGCGGGTTCCACGGCGTCGATCCGACGCAGTCGCGTGAGCAACTCCGTCTCAGCCGCAATGCGTTCTCGCGTCTGGCGGATGAGGTTGTCGACGAGCTCCGAGGGCGTGAAGTCGGGGTCATCGAGCGCGCGCCCGACGTCACGCAGCGACAGCCCCAAGGACCGCAGGCTCTCGATATGGAAGATCCGCCGCACGTCCTCGCCGGAGTACTCCCGATAGCCCGCGCCGCTACGACCCGTTGGCCGCACCAGGCCAAGTGCGTCGTAATGCCTGAGCATGCGGGCGCTGACCCCGGACCGCCGTGCCACATCACCGATCAACACTGCCTATCGCTCCTCCTTGCCGGTGCTGCCGAGGGCTATGACGCGCTTGGCCTCCTCGATCGCGAACTCGAATCCGGCATCCGGGTCGCGCAACAGTCGTTCCGTGGCGATCGCGTGCGCGCGCACGCGCGGGTCGAGGTCCGTCCTCGCAGCGCGCAGCGTGGGCACAATCACCTCACCGAGCGCGACCAGCGCCCGGCTGAGGCTCAGCCGCATCTCACGTCCGCCGCGCCCGAGCTGTCTCGACAACGCCGCGGCCAACTCGGGCTCTTCGCCTTCGGGCACGAGCACGACCGCTGCCCGCCAGGCGCTCCGCGCCACCTCGTCGTCGGCGTCGGACAGAAGCGCCCGTGTGATCGCCGGCCACGCTTGCCGATCCCCGATCTTGGACAGCGTGTGCAGCGCCTGGCTTCGCGCCTGCGCGCGCTTCGAGCGGAGCTCCTTGAGAAGCTCCGGAACCGTCACGGATGCCGGGTGGCGGGTGAGCGCCCACGTCAGCATATCGCGCACATAGAATTCGGGTTCGGTCGCGCATCGTTCGATGAGCTTGTCGATGAACCGCGGGTCAGGGGTCGTACCGATCGCCATCGCCGCCCGCAGCCGCACTGACGAGCGGCTGTCCTCCAGCTCCCGGAAAGCTCGCATCGTATCCGTGTCCTGTCTCTGCATGGTCATCGGGACCACCTCCTTGGCAGCAGTGAAGACCTTGTCACTGTGTCAAGGTCAAGCGGAATCGACAGCCGCGAGATCACCAGGCACCCTGGCCCCGCTCGGGTCCGCGTCACCGAGCTGACGCCTGCCGCTCGCCGCTGTGCCGGGGCATGCTGGAGTCATGACTGATGATCAGCTGGCCGTCGCCGTCCGCGCGTTGATCAACCGCTACGACCCCGAAGGTCTGCTGGGCATGGGGGCCCCTGACGACGAGTACGACCCCGAAGTCGGTGATCTCGTCGCTCTCGTATGCGGCAGAGAAGAGATCACCGCTGACGCTGTCGGCTCCGTCTGGAACCGATGGTTCAACGACGTCTCCGACTGGTGTACCCGGCGACCTGAGCAGGTTCGTGAGGTCGCGGCCGCGCTGGAGAACCTGCGGGGCCGACGACAACGCTCAGATCTCGCCTGCTAGCAGGTGCTTTGCCGGAAGGTGTCACGGCCGACGGCGGCGGCCACGCCGATCGGATACTCCCCGGCCGGACGCCCGCTGGTGGCCCGGGCGTGGCCCCACGGCCGTCGTGGCGTTCATGACCCCGTTCCTTCCTGATCGCGAAGGTGCTGGGCGAGTTCGGGGAGGTCGTCGGCATCGATCGTCCGGCATTCGTGACCGGGAGAAGCGCATCGGAAGTCAGTGATCTGTTCCGGTCCATGGGCTGTGGAATGCCGGTGGCTGTCGCGTTGATCCGCGTAACGCCCGGAACTGTTCCGGAGGTTTTCCCGGTGGCTCGAACGCAACGCCATGTTTCCGGTGCTCGGGCCTGGCGGCCCTGCGTACCGGCGGAGTGAATGCGAGCCGGGCATGGCAACCGGTCAGTGCGGTCTCCCGGGCGAAGCGGCAGAGTCGGTGGTCGTCACCACCAGTAGGTGGGGTAGCGCGCCGTCACCCTGCTGCGTCCGATGAGCATGCCGATGATCACCAGGACGACGGTTGCGGTGACGAGTATCGGCAGGAACGGCACCATGGGCTGCTGCTGGGCGACCACGACCGTCGCGGTGGCGGCGGCGGGTGAGTGCGGCGTGCGCGTCAGGGCCGTGACCCCGAGGGCCAGGCCGCCGGCGACGGCGGCGGCCCAGATGGAAGAGCCGGCGACGGCCAGTACGGCGAATCCGGTGAGCGCCGCCAGCAGCTGACCGCCGATCACGCTTCGCGGCTGCGACAGTGGCAGGGTCGGCGCGCCGAAGACCAGGGCGGCGCTGGCGACAAGCGGGGGCATCAGCCAGACCTGGTCCAGCACGGTGCCGAACGCGACCAGGGCGACCAGGGCGATCGTTGAGCCGGCGGTGAAGACGGCGATGGCCGCCATCTTCGGCCGGGCGGGCGCGCGGCTCCTGAGGCGCTTCCGGGCGTCCGTCGCGGTGGTCTCGTCGGACGTCTCGGCTTTCCCACTCGTCGGTGAGACGGAGGCCGCCTTCTCATCGTCCTTGTCGGAGACATCCGAGTACGCCGCGTAGGCGGTCCGCCAGGGTCGCGACGGCTCCACCCGGGTCTCCAGATCCGGTGTGGCCTCGATGGGCCCCCTCATGCGCACCCCCTTTCCCAGCGAGATCTCCTTCCTGTCCCCGATGGCCTGCGAATCGAGCCGCGCGGTCTCCAGACCCCCTCCCGGTCCGGACGCGTACGGCAGGAACGGCGTCGTCCACCTGCGCATCCGGTCGGCCGGGAAGAAGTTGCGAACCCCCATGGAAACCCTCCTGCGATCTCAGCATCGTGGCAAAAATCGCAGAACTCACTTGTGCCTCACTTGCAGGTCAGCGGAAACGCTTGACCACAGGGCGAACGTCGCCTGATACGGCACTGGCGGTAACTTGTTGGATCAAGGTGGAAGGTGGAGGTGCAGGCCGTGGCCTGCGCCAGGCCAAGGCCGAATGGTCCGACGGAGACGATCACGAGCGGCCGTTGGCCGACCGCGGGCGCAAGGACGCCCCCGCCGCCGGCCGCTGGCTGGCCGGATCGGGCATCGCACCCGACCTGGCCCTGTGCTCGACGGCCGCCCGCTGCCGGGAGACGTGGAAGCTCGCGGTCGGCGAACTGCCCCGGCGGCCCCGCACCGTCTATGACGAGCGGCTGTATGAGGCCTCCCTCGGAGAACTCCTCGCCCTTGTCAACGAGGTGGGCGAGGAGGTGGGCGATCTGGTGATCGTGGGCCATAACCCCGGCGTCCACGCCCTGGCCGACGCGCTCGCCGGTGAGGCCGAGGGCGATCTGTTGTCCCGGATGAACCGTTCCGGGTTCCCCACCGCCGCGATTGCGGTCCTCGCCTTCACCGGCTCCTGGAAAAGTGTGGAGCATGGCGTCGCCCGCCTGGTCGCCTTCTGGGCCCCGCACGCTCACTGAGGTGAACTCGTGATGTGGCAGGCCCGGGCCGGCCGGAGGCGGGCATGGGGGAGCCGCACCCGCCGGTCGGCGGGTGCGGGCGGGCCCGTACGGACCTCACCTGCCGGCGGGGCTACCGGTGGGTGTGGCCGACGCGGAAGCGGCTCAGGAGCCGGCGGGCCTTCTGCTGGGTGCGCGGGTCACGGGCCATCGCCTTGGCCTTCTCGACGTTCCTGCGGCCCTGCGGGGTCCTGAAATAGTTGCGAATGCGGTCGATCAGGGATGCCATGGTGTCCTCCGTCCCTCGGAAAAGGACGACTACCCACGAAACGCCACATCAATCGGTTCAGGAGTCGACGAAGTCGTCGGGGACCATCACCCGCAGGCCGTTCGGGACGGTGCGGATGGTGATGGGGGTCATCAGGCGGACCTCGCCGTCGACGTCGGCGGCCATCGGGGGGTCGGTCTCCAGGCGCATCTCCCGGCCCATGACGAACGGGCCGCCCGCGAGGCTGCGCCAGCGGCCGGTGGTGGCCCGGATCATGGTCTCCACCAGCAGGCGCAGGCGCTTGCCCGAACCGAGCTGGTAGGCCACCAGGAGGCCGTTGTCGATGCTGATGTCCTTGGCCACCTGCCAGCCGCCGTGGAAGCGTCCGTTGGCGATGTTGAGCTGGTGGGTGAGGAGCTCGTGGCGGCGGCCGTCCACGGTGAGGAAGGCGCGGAACGGCCGGTGGCTCGGGAGGATCGTCAGGGCGGTGAGCGGGTAGGCCGCGCGGCCCAGGATGCGCTTCACCCAATGCCTGACCCTGCCCGCCACCTCCACGGAGACCCCGAAGCTGGCCAGGTTGGCGAACTCGCGGTCGCCGGCGACGCCCAGGTCGACGTCGGCGACCTTCCCGGTGCGGAACACCCTGATCGCGCCGGCCAGGTCGAGCGGGATGCCGAGGCTGCGGACGAAGTTGTTGGTGGTGCCCAGGGGCAGCACGCCGAGGGCGACGTCGCGGTGGGCGACGTGCTTGACCGCGGCGCTGAGCGTGCCGTCGCCGCCGCCCACGACGAGCAGGTCGGGCCCGGCCGCCAGCGCCTCTTCGAGGGTGGCGCGCAGGCGCCTGGGGTCGACCACGGGGAAGATCCGGATCGGGTCGAACCCCTCCGCCCTGAGCAGGCGGGCCACCTCGGAGTAGCGGCGCCGGCCGCGGCGCGAGCGCGTGTTGACGACCACGCAGACCTTTCCCCCGGTCTTGATGACCTCGGTGTGCTCGGCCTTGCTTCGAAGCTCTCCCACGCTGCCCCTATCCGGTCGGGTGCCTGCCCGCTCAAATCGTAGGCCCCGCCACGGGCGGCGGCGGGGCCGGATCCGGCAGGCCGGATCCGCCTCCCGGGCGGTTTACCCCCGTGCTCTCCCTTGTCGGTCCGGGCCGTCGTGAAGAGGAGATTCGCCGGGCCGGACCCCGTCCTGACCGCCTCGGCCCCGGGGCGGCCGGCACCCGCGCGGCGGCCGTCGTCGGAGCAGGGGTTCCGGGCGCCTGCGGGCCCCCGCGGGGGAGGGCCGTACAGTCTCCCCCTGTGACCGCTATCGCCGAACTCGTCGCCGCGCTCGCACCGGAGAAGGTCCTGACGGACCCCGACGTGACCGACACCTACTCCCGTGACCAGACCTTCGTCGAACCGGGCAGGCCGCTCGCCGTGGTGCTGGCGCACAGCCGGGACGATGTGGTCGCCGTGATGAGGTGGGCCACCGCGCACCGCGTGCCCGTGGTCCCCCGGGGCGCCGGGACCGGCCTGGCCGGCGGGGCGACCGCCGTCGAGGGATGCGTGGTGCTGGCGCTGCACAAGATGGCGGCCGTCAGGGAACTGTCCCCCGACGACGAGATCGCCGTGGTGGAGCCGGGCGTCATCACCGCGGACCTGGACCGGGCCGCCCGCGAACACGGGCTGATGTACGCCCCCGACCCCTCCTCGTACGAGATCTCCACGATCGGCGGCAACCTGGCCACCAACGCGGGCGGGCTGCGGTGCGTGAAGTACGGCGTGACCCGCGACTCGGCGCTGGGCCTGGAGGTCGTGCTCGCGGACGGGCGTGTGATCGACACGGGCAGGCGCACCGTGAAGGGTGTGACGGGTTACGACCTGACCGGGCTGTTCGTCGGGTCCGAGGGCACGCTGGGAGTGATCACCGCGGCGACGGTCCGGCTGCGCAGGGCGCCGTCGGTCTCCCCGGCGACGATCGGAGCCGAGTTCGCCTCCCTCAGGGACGCCGCCGCCGCCGTCTCGGCGATCATCGCGGCCGGGTGCCAGCCGTCCCTGCTGGAGATGCTCGACCGCACCACGCTCAAGGCCATCGACGACTGGCGGAACATCGGGCTGGCGGACTCGACCCGGGCGATGCTGATCGCGCAGTCGGACGCGGCGGACGGCGCGGCCGTCTCCGCGCGCATGGCGGAGTTGTGCACTGCCAACGGCGCGTCGTTCGTGGCGGTGTCGTCGTCGGCGCGGGAGACCGAGGAGTTGATCGGGATCCGGCGGATGGCCTACCGCGCCCAGGAACGGCTGGGAAAGTGCCTGGTGGAGGACGTGTGCGTGCCGCGCTCCGCGCTGCCGTACATGATCGAGAAGATCGAGGCGATCGCGGCCGGGCACGGGGTGCTGATCAGCACGGTCGCCCACGCGGGCGACGGCAACCTGCACCCGGTCTTCATCTTCGACCGGGCGCTGGCCGAACCGCCGGCCGCGGTGTGGACGGCGGCCGACGAGGTCTTCCGGGAGGCCCTGGGGATGGGGGGCACGCTCACCGGCGAGCACGGCGTGGGCCTGCTGAAGCGGCGCTGGCTCTCGCTGGAGACCGGGCCGGTCACCGAGGAGCTCCACCACGGGATCAAGCAGGTCTTCGACCCGCTCGGCATCCTCAACCCCGGCAAGGCCATCTGAGCGGCCCGGTGCGGGCGGCCGCGGCGGCGGGAGGTGCGGGGGCCTCGGCCGCTACCGCGCCTCCATGAAGGTTCACGCCCTTCCTCACACTGGTAGCGTTCTGCACCACATAAACCATTAGTCAGGTTTCGTCCGGGGGGTATCGTGGCACAGCCGCTCACGGCGGAGGATCCGCGACGCCTGGGCTCGTTCGAACTGACCGGGCGGATCGGGGAGGGCGGTCAGGGCGTCGTCTACCTCGGGCGAGGGCCGGCGGGCGAGCAGGTCGCCGTCAAGCTCCTCCACCACGGCCTCACCTCCGACCCCGAGGCCCGGTCCCGCTTCCTGCGCGAGGTGTCGGTCGCCCAGCGGGTGGCCCGGTTCTGCACCGCGCCGGTGCTCCACGCCGACCTCGCGGGCAGCCAGCCGTACATCGTGAGCGAGTACGTCCCCGGCCCGTCCCTGCGCCAACTCGTCGACCAGGAGGGGCCGCGGCGCGGTGCCGCGCTGGAGCGCCTGGCCATCAGCACGGCCACCGCGCTGACGGCGATCCACCGGGCGGGCATCCTGCACCGCGACTTCAAGCCCGCCAACGTGCTGATGGGCCCCGAGGGCCCGGTGGTGATCGACTTCGGCATCGCCAGGGCGCTGGACTCGCCGGGGATGACCGCGACCGGGACGATGATGGGGACACCGTCCTACCTCGCCCCCGAGCAGCTCGGCCCCGGCGAGGTGACCCCCGCGGCCGACGTCTTCGCCTGGGGCGTCACGATGGTCTTCGCCGCGACCGGCACGCCCGCGTTCGGCCAGGACTCGATCCCCGTCGTGATCAACCGGATCCTGAACGCGGAGCCGGACCTGGGCGGTCTGGAGGGGCCGCTGCGGGACCTGGTCGCCGCCTGCCTGTCGAAGGACCCGGCCCGGCGTCCCACCGCGGAGCAGCTCGTCAACACCCTGATGGGCGGCACCCCCACCGCCCCGGCGCGGAGCCAGGCCCCCGGCGCTCCCCCGGCGCCCGCCGGGCCGCAGCCCGGCGTCGCGCACCCGGACACCGCGCACCCCGCCGGGCGGCACCCGGACATGCCGCGGCAGGACCGGCCGCACGGCGGAGCCCGGCAGGAGGACCGGGAGCCCCGCGAGGAGGAACGGCGCGCCCGCCGGCCGGTCGGGCTCCTGCTCTCCGGCGTGGCGGGGGTGGTCGCGCTCGCCGTGGCCGCCGGGGCCGCGGTGGTCCTGCAGAACGACGAGAAGGCCGCGGCCTCGCGGGCCGCCGCCACGGCGCTCACCGCTCCCCCCGCCGGCACCGCGGAACCGGACCCGACGCTCGTCCCCGACGACCCGCCCGCGAGCGCGGAGGGGTCGCCCACTCCCACCGCGTCCGAGGACGTGGAGAAGGCCGTGGCGGTCACGCCCGGCGCGTCCCGGTGGACGGCGCGGTCCTCCGCGCAGTCGGCGAACGGCCAGGGCCGCGGTACGGGACGACCGACCCGGGAACCGGAGGGGAAGCCCTCGCGGAGCTCCACACCCCCGGCGGACTCGAAGCCGAGCGCCACCGTCGCGCCCTCACCGGCGCCGAAGCCCACGGTCACCGCCCCCAAACCGACCCCGAAGCCCACGGTCACCACCCCCAAACCGACCCCGAAGCCCACGACCACCACCGCCAAACCGACCCCGAAGCCCACGAGCGCGACGCAGAAGCCCAACCCCTACACGGCGACCGGCGTGTGCGGGAGCGGTTACAAGGTCGTCAACTCCCACGCCCTGGGCAGCGTCGCGACCATCTACCTCCTCTACAACTCCGGCGCGGGCAAGAACTGCGTCGTCACGATGTCCAAGTACGTGATCCCCGGGAGGATCTCGATGAACGCGATCCTCCAGGTGCAGGGCGGCGCGAGCGGGAGCAACCCCGGCAACTTCACCTCGTACGCGGGCCCCGTCCGGCTCTCCGCCGCCAGGAAGTGCGTCATCTGGGGCGGCTCGCACGGCTCCCTGTCGTGGAAGAGCGGCTGGAGCCACTGCGGCTGACGGGGCGAATCCCCGGGTGCGGCGCCGACCGCCCGGTCCGCCACCGGTTCACCGGCCGGCGGCCCCGGCGGTCGTCCAGGAGCAGATCGTGGCGAGGTTCTCGTGCGGCAGGGCCGGCTGGGCCAGGTCGGAACCGACCCGGCTCGGGCATCCGGAGCCGTCGCCGGGCACCGCCAGAGGAAACGTCCTGTCCGCGCCGGACGGCTCACCGCCTGTTCGGCGGGTCGCCGAATCCGCCGGGTGCGCGGGCGACGTTCGCGCCGCGGCCCTGGCCCGGTCACGCCACCAGGTGAGCCCGTTGCGGTCCGCGAGCCGCTCCAGCGTGGTCAGGTGCCGGCGGGCGGCGTGGTGATCACCGGCGGCCGCGGCGAGCAGGGCCAGGTACCAGTCGACGGGGCCCACGCAGATCACCGCGGACAGCGCCGAGATCCGTCTGCCGTAGGGCAGCAGCGTCGCGTAGGTCGTCCGGCACTCGTCCCGGCGGCCGAGGGCGGCCTGGGCGGCGCCCCGCAGGCAGGTCGCGGAGAGCCACGACCAGTCGGACGGCGGGACCGGCCGGCGCTCACCGGCGAGATCCCGGGCCTGCCGGACGCGCTCGTGCGCGCACAGGTACAGCACCCGGGCGTCATGGCCCATGGTGGGATGGACACCGGCGATCACGTCGGCGAGGGGACCGATCTCGGCCATGGTGCCGCGCTGGCAGTGCAGGCCGATGCGCCCCATGACCACCGACTGCCTGGCGTGCCACACGCCGAGCCGTTCGGCCTGGGCCTCGGCCTGATCGTACAGAGCCTCGGCGTCGTCGAACCGGCCGTCCAGGGCGAGCCGGTTGGCCCGCCACAGGGTGTGCTGGAAGCGCGGCCACGGCAGCGGCATCCGCTCCAGCAGGGCGTCGCAGCGCGCGGCGGCCTCGTCGGCACCGGCCAGGTCGAACAGCTCCAGCTTGTTGTGGGTGTGCAGCATGCGAGCGAGCAGTTCGAAGCCCGCCGCCCGGGTGGACAGCGCCAGATCGTACAGCTCGTCGGCGATGTCCACCAGCTCGGGGATGCGCTGGGGCTGGGGCAGCGCCAGGTGGCGCGCGTTGAGCGCCCACATCAGCAGGTGCGGATCGTCCAGGCGGCGGGCCATCGCGACGGCCTCGGCCGACAGGGCGTGGCCGCGCGGATCGCCGGTCCCGTCGTAGAGCTCCTGGGCCAGGCCGCCCAGCAACCGGACCCGCTCGGGGTTGTCCCCTTCGGGCAGCTCGCGCAGCGCGGCTTCGAAACGGTGCACGAGCCGCGGCTCCACCGCCTTGTACGGATCGCGCAGCGTCCACAGCGCGGGGGCGTCGAGCGCGGTCAGCGCGCGGACGGCCGGCTCCGGCCTCGTCCGGGCCCGATCGGCGACCTGCACGGCCTTCGCCCGCGCCTGCCGCGCGCCGATCGGGTCCCCCGCCTCCAGCAGGGCGCGGACCTGCCGCAGCAGCAACTCCACATGATCGACCGCGTCTCCCCCGGAGACGTCATGGGCGTTGATCGCCGCCCCCCACCACCGGGCCGCCTCCTCGTAGGCCAGGCGCAGACTCGCCTGCTCGGCCGCCTCCTGGGCCCAACGCGCCGCCTCGCCGTACGCCGCCGGACCGGCCTCGACCGCGTGGTGGGCGATGACGGCCACGTCACTGCCGGGCCGGGCCGACAGAGCGGCCATCACCTCACGGTGGATCATCGCCTTGCGCAGCGGCGGGATGTCCCGCACGAGAGTCTCACGGACCAGGTCGTGGGCGAAGGTCATCCGGCCGTCGCGAGGGATGAGCAACCCGGCCTGGGCCGCCTGGTCCAGCAGGTCGTACGCCTCACCGCGGCAGATCTCCGCGACGATCGCGGGGTCGAAGTCCCGGCCGATCACCGCGGCGGTCCTGAGGGCCTCCCCCACCTCGGGCCCGAGTGTGCCGAGCCGCAGGCGGACCAGCTCCGCGACCGCGTCGGGCACCGTGTTCAGCGCGTGCCCCTGGGCGAGCAGCCGGACGCTCTCGCGGACGAAGAACGGGTTCCCGCCGGTACGCGCGGTGAGCTTGTGGGCCGTCGGTTCGTCCACGTCCGCGCCCATCTCGGTCGCGACGGCCCGTACCTCGTGGGCCTCCAGGCCGGTGAGACGCAGGCGGAGCAGGTCGTAGCCGACCAGGCGGCCCAGCAGCTCGTCCACCGACAGGCCGGTCGTGCCGTTGCGGAGCACGGTCCCGTGGGCGGCCCCGCGGTGGAATCCCATGTCGCGGAAGGCGGTGACCAACGTCAGAGCGGCGCTGTCCACCGGTCCGCCGGTGAGGACGATCACGTCTCTGAGCAGATCGAGCGAGGCCGGGTCCGCCCAGTGCAGGTCGTCCAGGACGATCACCAGGGGCTGGTTCCGCGAGGCCGCGGCAAGCCACTGGGCGATGGCCTGGTTCCGGCGGAGCAGCGCCCCCTCGGCCGGCCCGGAGGGCGCCCGGTCGTCCAGGAGGCCGGCCAGGGCCGTCCGGTCGGGCGGCGGGCAGTGCTGGGCGAGCACACCCAGCACCTGAAGCCACGGCCACAGCGGGGGTGCTCCCTCGGTGTCGTGGCATCGTCCCCAGAGCACCAGGTGGCCCAGGTCGGCGCAGTGGTCGCGGAAGGCCTCCAGCAGGGAGGTCTTGCCGATGCCCGGCTCGCCGCTCACCGCGGCGATGGCCACGCCGCTCGCCGCCGCCCTGACCGGCAGCCTCTTCAGCTCCGCGAGTTGTCTCTCCCTGCCGTGCAGCACCCGCCGCGGCGGGGAGGGCTCGGGAGGTGCGAGCCTCGCGGTGACGTTGACAGGATCGAGCGACTCGACCTGCTGGAGGATGTCGTTCTCCAGGGCCCGCAGTTCGGGGCCGGGATCCAGGCCGAACTGGTCGGTGAGCATGGTGCCGACGCCGCGCAGTACGGCGAGCGCGTCAGCCTGGCGGCCGGTGCGGTACAGGGCGAGCGCGAGCAGGCACCACAGCCGCTCGCGCAGCGGGTTGGCAGCCGTCTCGGCCTCCAGTTCGTGGATCACCACCTGCGGGCGGCCGAGGGACAGGAGGGCCTGCGCCCGCCGCTCGATCGCGACCAGGCGCAGCTCGCGCAGGCGGTTCACCTCCGTGACCGCCCATGTCTCGTCGCCGAACTCGCCGTAGGGCATCCCGCGCCAGAGCTGTAACGCCTCGTCCAGGCAGGTGAGCGCCTGCCCCGGCGGCCCGAACTCCGAGCGGTTCACCAACTCGGTGAAGCGGAGCGCGTCGACGTCGCCGGTGGCCAGCAGATAGCCGGGCGGCCGCCCGATGAGCAGCCGAGGCGGCGTGCGCGGGTTCCGCCCCGGCTCGATGATCCGGCGCAGGTTGGAGACGTACGACTGCAGGGTCGACAGGGCACTCGGCGGAGGCGCGCCGTCGTACAGGTCTTCGATCAAAGTGTCGGTGGAGACCACCGCTCCCCGGGCGATCAGGAGCCGGGCCAGCACTGCGCGCGGACGCCGGCCACCGAGATCGACCGGGGTTCCGTCGTCGTAGATTTCCACGGGGCCGAGAACCCGGAACTCCACTGAACCACCTAGACCTCGGCACAGCCGTCAGGACCGTCGCGGTCGACCGTCCTTCAACCGTGTAGCGAATACTGTCGGTAACGCCGTGCGGGAGGATTCTCAGGGGCCGTTCTCCCCGATGACGTCACCCCCGCGGTGAAAATGGTAGAGGGCGGCCGTGTCGGCGCTCGTCCATCGGCGGGGTGATCCACGCTCCTTCCCGCGGGTGACTCGTTCCACGTCCCGCGGGACCGGGTGCCGGTCCGCCGGCAGGGCCGTTTCACGTAACCGACAAGGTCTTCAAGCCGGTCACGACGTCGGCCGGCGCGGCGGCTGCCGCTTGTAACCCGCTTTCATGTGGCTTACCGGGCGGTCCCCCGGGGTCGCCCGCCGGGGAACGGGGCCGCGGCCGGGCGGGGCGAGCCCGCCCTCGTCCTCCGGGCTCCTTCCGACACCCACCCTCTGAGGCATATCCGCAGGTCAGAGCGTTAATCGCGATCGTGTGCTGCAAGCCGTCGTCAACCGGGCCGGGTCACGGTGGAGGTCCTTCCAGCGAGAGCGACCGCCTCCGCCGGAAATGACCACAAGGAGACGACGATGACATATACGCAACCGGCGGCCGTCCCGCGGGCCGCGAAGACCCACCCGCGCGTGCCGCCGGCCCGCCCGAGCAAGGGACTGATCATCGGTCTGGCGGTCTCCGGGCTCTGCGCCCTGGCGACCCTCGGGTTCATCCTGATGAGCAGTGGCGGCGACGGGTTCGGCCTGTCGGTCGCCCTGGGGCTGGCGCCCCTGCCCATCCTGCTCGCCGCCGTGCTCGTGCTCGACCGGCTGGAGCCGGAGCCTCGGCTCACCCTCTTCTTCGCCTTCGTGTGGGGGGCGGGGATCGCGGTGGTCGTCTCCATCGGACTGGAGTTGGCCGGTGAGGCGGCGGTGGCCGCCGCCGGGATGGGCCCGCAGGACGCGCGGACGGCGACCATGGTCGCGGTGGCGCCCATGGTCGAGGAGGCGGCCAAGGGCGCCGCGCTGCTGTGGCTGCTCTGGCGGTGCCGGCACGAGATCGACGGGCCGACCGACGGCATCGTCTACGCCTCCATGGTCGCCCTGGGATTCGCCGCCGTGGAGAACGTCCTCTACTACTCCGCGGCGTTCAACGTGGCCGGGACGGCGGCGACGGTGGCCACCTTCGTGATGCGGGGCGTGCTCACACCGCTCCTGCACCCGCTCGCCACCTCGATGATCGGGCTCGGCGTCGCCTACGCGGTCACCACCCGCGGCAGGGGCCGCTTCCTGGCCGTCCCGCTGGGCTACGCGGGCGCCGTGGTGCTGCACGGCATGTGGAACGGGGCCGCCGCGCTGAACTCCCCGGCCGCGCTGGGCGGGGTCTACCTGCTGGGCATGGTCGTCACCGGCGGGCTGGTCACGGTCACCGTCTGGGAGCGCCAGCGGCTGGTCACCAGGATCGGCCGGGACCTGCGGGTGTACGTGCCGACCGGGCTGATCACCGCCGAGGACATCGGCATGCTGGGTTCGCTGCGCACCCGCAGGCGGGCCCGGCGATGGGCCAGGCGGGTCGGGATGGGCGACGCGATGTCCGACTACCAGCAGGCCGCGACCGAACTGGCCATACTCTACCAGCGGGCCGAACGCGAGGACCGCGAGCCCGCGGACTTCGCCGACGAGCGCCACGCCCTCCTGGCGGTCATGGCGCGCTCCCGCGCGAGCCTGGTGCCGCATGTCCTCTCGCAGCCGCGGCCGTGACCGGGGGCTGCCGAGGTCTCCGCGACGCCGTGCGGCCGACCGGCCGCACGGCGTCCGGGGCGGTCCCGATCGCGATTCCGGCGGGCAGGCCGACGGCCGCCGCGGGCGTCGTGCGGTCCGCTGACGTGCCGTCCGTGCGTCGCGGCTCCCCGGTGGGCCGGAACATGCGTGCGGGCTCTGGCGGGCGGACGGGTCGTGGACTACCGTAACTGACGTGATCGTCAAGTCGGAGGCGCTGAGCAGCCGGGGCCGGCGTACGCGGGCGGCGCTCGTCCAGGCCGGGCGGGAGGCGTTCGAGGAGCGGGGCTACGAGGCCGTGCGCGTCGACGACGTCTGCGCGCGGGCCGGGGTGTCGCACGGCACCTTCTACACCTACTTCGGCTCGCGCGAGGACCTGTTCCGCGAGGTGGCGGCCGCGGTGGTGGGCGAGATGTTCACCGCCAGCGTCGTCGGGCCCACGGTCCCCGACGACCCGTACGCCAGGATCGAAGCCGCCAACCTGCTCTACCTGCGCGCCTGGGCGGCCAACTCCCGGCTGGTACGGATGCTGGAGCAGGCCGCGACGGGCGACGAGAGCTTCCGCGGGCTCCTGCTGGAGCTGCGCGAGGTCTTCGTGCGGCGGGGCGCGGAGGGGCTGCGCCGCCTGCAGGAGCAGGGCCTGGCCGATCCGTCGCTGGACCCGCGGCTGACCGCCGTCATGCTCGGCGGGATGGTCGAGCACTTCGCCCACGTCTGGCTCGACCTCGGCGAGCGGACGGACGAGCGGACCGCCGTGGCCATGCTCTCCACCCTCTGGGCACGGGCCATCGGCCTGACGCCCGCGTCGACAAAGGGAGCGGGTTCGTGAGCCGACTGGACGTCTCCGGGGACGACTACCTCGCCCGGCGCGAGGCCATGCTCGCCAAGCTGGCCGAGCTCGACGCCGAGCACGCCAAGGCGGTCGCGGGCGGCGGCGGCAAGTACGTCGAACGGCACCGGCGGCGGGGCAAGCTGCTCGCCAGGGAGCGGATCGAGCTGCTCGTCGACCCCGACTCGGCGTTCCTGGAGCTGTCGCCGCTGGCGGGGTGGGGCAGCGAGTTCCCCGTGGGGGCGAGCGTGGTCACCGGGATCGGGGTGGTCGAGGGCGTCGAGTGCGTGATCGTCGCCAACGACCCGACCGTGCGGGGCGGCGCGTCCAACCCGTGGACGCTGCGCAAGACCCTCAGGGCGGCCGACATCGCCCTGGAGAACCGGCTGCCGCTGGTCAACCTGGTGGAGTCCGGCGGGGCGGACCTGCCGACGCAGAAGGAGATCTTCATTCCCGGCGGGCGGATCTTCCGCGACCTGACCCGCCTGTCCGCGGCCGGGATCCCCACGATCGCCCTCGTCTTCGGCAACTCCACCGCCGGCGGGGCGTACGTGCCCGGGATGAGCGACCACGTGGTGATGGTCAAGGAGCGGGCGAAGGTCTTCCTCGGCGGGCCGCCACTGGTCAAGATGGCCACCGGGGAGGAGTCGGACGACGAGTCGCTGGGCGGCGCCGAGATGCACGCCCGCGTCAGCGGCCTGGCCGACTACCTGGCCGCCGACGAGCACGACGCGCTGCGGATCGGGCGGCGGATCGTCCGGAGCCTGAACTGGCGCAGGCTCGGCACCGTGCCCCGGCCCGCGCGCGATCCGCTCCATGACGAGGACGAGCTGCTGGGCATCGTGCCGGAGGATCTGAAGATCCCGTTCGACCCGCGCGAGGTGATCGTGCGAATCGTGGACGGCAGCGAGTTCGACGAGTTCAAGCCGTTGTACGGCGGGAGTCTGGTGACCGGTTGGGCCCGGCTGCACGGCTACCCGGTCGGGATCCTGGCCAACGCCCGGGGCGTCCTGTTCAGCCAGGAAGCCCAGAAGGCCGCGCAGTTCATCCAGCTCGCCGGTCAGACCCGCACCCCGCTGGTCTTCCTGCAGAACACCACCGGCTACATGGTCGGCAAGGACTACGAGCAGGGCGGCATCATCAAGCACGGCGCCATGATGATCAACGCGGTGTCCAACTCGACCGTCCCGCACATCACGATCGTCATGGGCGCCTCGTACGGCGCGGGCAACTACGGCATGTGCGGGCGGGCCTACGCCCCCCGGTTCCTGTTCTCCTGGCCCAGTGCGAAGTCCGCCGTCATGGGACCCGCCCAGCTCGCCGGGGTGCTGTCCATCGTCGGCCGGTCCGCCGCCGAGGCCCGGGGGCAGGCCTACGACGAGGAGGCCGACGCGGCGATGCGCCGGATGGTCGAGGCGCAGATCGAGGCCGAGTCGCTGCCGTTCTTCCTGTCCGGCCGCCTCTACGACGATGGGGTGATCGACCCCCGCGACACCCGGACGGTCCTGGGCCTGTGCCTGTCGGCCGTCAACAACGCCCCCGCCCCGGAGCCCTCGGGCTTCGGCGTCTTCCGGATGTGACCCTTGACCGTGATCGGCCGTCTTCTCGTCGCCAACCGGGGTGAGATCGCCCGGCGCGTCTTCCGCACCTGCCGCGACCTCGGCATCGGGACCGTCGCGGTCTTCTCCGACGCCGACGCCCGCGCGCCGCACGTGGCCGAGGCCGACCACGCCGTGCGACTGCCCGGCGTCACCCCCGCCGACACCTACCTGTCGGTGGAGCGGATCGTGGCGGCGGCCCGCGCGTCCGGCGCCGACGCGGTCCATCCCGGCTACGGCTTCCTGTCCGAGCACGCCGGCTTCGCGCGGGCCGTGCTGGAGGCGGGCCTGGTCTGGGTGGGGCCGCCTCCGGAGGCGATCGCCGCGATGGGCTCCAAGATCGAGGCCAAGGCGCTGATGGCCGCGGCCGGGGTCCCGGTGCTCCCGGGTTTCACCGCGGGGCCCGGTTACTCGATGGACGACCTGGAGCGCGACCTCGACACCGTGTTCACGCGGATGAGCGGGCCCGCGTCCGGGTGGGCCGTCCCCCTGCTGGTGAAGGCGTCGGCGGGCGGCGGCGGGCGCGGGATGCGCGTGGTGCGGCTGACCGACGACCTGCCCGAGGCGGTCGAGTCGGCGCGCCGGGAGGCCGCGTCCGCGTTCGGGGACGGCACGGTGTTCGTCGAGCCGCTGCTGGAGGGTGCCCGGCACGTCGAGGTGCAGATCCTCGCCGACGCGCACGGGACGGTGTGGGCGCTGGGCGAGCGGGAGTGCTCGATCCAGCGGCGGCACCAGAAGGTGATCGAGGAGACCCCCTCGCCGGGGATCTCCCCCGCGGTCGGGGAGCGGTTGCGCGAGGCGGCGGTCACGGCCGCCGGGGCCATCGGCTACGTCGGTGCGGGGACGGTCGAGTTCCTCGTCAAGGACGACACGGTGGCGTTCCTGGAGATGAACACCCGGCTCCAGGTGGAGCACCCGGTGACCGAGTGCGTCCACGGCGTCGACCTCGTCGAGCTCCAGCTGCGGATCGCCGAGGGCGCCCGGCTGCCCGGGGCGCCACCCGGGGCGTCGGGGCACGCCGTCGAGGTACGGCTCTACGCCGAGGACCCGTCCCGCGGCTGGCTCCCGCAGAGCGGCGTCCTGCACCGCTTCGAGATCCCCGGCGTGCGCTCCCGCTTCGAGGCCCCGCCCCCGGGCCGGTACGGCCTGCGGCTGGACTCCGGCGTCGAGGACGGCTCGGAGATCGGCGTCCACTACGACCCGATGCTCGCCAAGCTCGTCTCGTACGGGCCGACCCGCGACGACGCCGTGCGCATGCTCGCCGCGGCCCTGGCGGGCGCGCGGATCCACGGCCCCGTCACCAACCGGGACCTGCTGGTCGAGGTCCTGCGTCACCCGGCGTTCCGGGCGGGCGAGACCCACACCGGTTTCCTCGACGAGCACGCCCTGACGGGGCGGGGGGACGCGGCCGGTCCCCCGCCCGCCGGGTGGGAAGGCGGCGGCCCCGGGCGGCGGGAGGGTACGAGCGCCGGGCGGGGGGACGGCACGGGCGCCGGTCCCGGGGCGCTGGAGCTGTCCGCGCTCGCCGCGGCGATCGCGCAGGCGGCGACCAACCTGGCGGCGGCGACCGCGCAGGCGGGCCTGCCGAGCGGATGGCGCAACGTGGTGTCGCAGCCGCAACGCGCCGCCTTCGCGGAGGCCGAGGTCGCCTACCGGATCACCCGGGACGGGCTGCGGGCCGAGGGGTTCCCGGACACGAAGCTGGTCGAGGCGGCGCCCTCGCTGGTCGTCCTGGAGACCTCGGGCCTGCGGCACCGCTTCGCCGTCGCCAGGTACGACGGGGTGACGCACGTCGACTCCCCCCTCGGCCCGGTGCGGCTCACGCCGCTGCCCCGCCTCCCCGAACCGGCGGAACACGTGCTCGCGGGCTCCCTGCTGGCGCCCATGCCCGGTACGGTGCTGCGGGTCGACGTCAAAGCCGGCGAGGCCGTCGGCGCGGGCCAGGTGGTCGTGGTGCTCGAAGCGATGAAGATGGAGCATCGGATCGCCGCTCCCGTCGCGGGCACGGTGTCCGCGCTGAACGTGACGCCGGGCCGCCAGGTCGAGGCGGGGGCCGTGCTGGCCGTGATCGAGGAGCGAGAATGAGAAGCGACGGAGGTTGGCCGGTGGAGCGCCTGGTGCACAAGGAGGTGTCCGGAGGGGTCGCGACGATCACTCTCGACTCCCCCCGCAACCGCAACGCGCTCTCGGTGCGGCTGCTCGGTGACCTGGAGGACCGGCTCAACTGGGCGCTGGCCGAGGAGAGCGTGCGGGTGATCGTGCTCACCGGCACCGGTCCGGTGTTCTGCGCGGGCGCCGATCTGAAGGAGCAGCGCGTCGCCCCGGCCGGCGCGCACGAGGCGCCGGTGACCGCCTCGTTCCCGGAGATCATGAGCCTGATCTGGGAGAGCCCGAAGCCGGTCGTCTGCCGCCTGAACGGCACCGCGCGCGCCGGCGGCCTGGGCCTGGTCGCGGCCTGCGACTTCGCGATCGCCCCCGACACGGCGTCGTTCGCGTTCACCGAGGTGCGGCTCGGCGTGGTGCCCGCGATGATCGCGGTGACCGTGCTGCGGCGGCTCGACCCGCGCGCCGCGGCCGAGTACCTGCTCACCGGTGAGACCTTCGGAGCCGCCCGCGCCCAGGAGATCGGCCTGCTCACCCGGGCCGTGCCCGAGGAGGAGCTGGACGCGACGGTCGCCCACTACACCGACATGCTGCTGCGCGGTGGCCCGGAGGCGCTGGCGCTCACCAAGCAGCTCGTGCGGACCGTGCCGGCGCTGAGCGTGGAGGAGGGCATGCGTCAGATGGCCGAACTGTCCGCCCGGCGCTTCACCTCCGCCGAGGGGCAGGAGGGCATCGCCGCCTTCATGGAGAAGCGGCTCCCCTCGTGGGTTCCCGCTCCGGAGAAGGCATGACACCGCGGGCACCGGACCCCGGACGGGCGTGAGAGCGCGCGTGCCGGCCCCCGGGCGGGCGCGACACCCGGACCCGAACTCCGGGCAGGCGTGAGAGCGCGCCTGCCGAACCCCGAGGAGACCTGATGCTGCGCGTGGCCAACTGTTCCGGCTTCTACGGCGACCGGCTCTCGGCCGCCAGGGAGATGGTGGAGGGCGGCCCGATCGACGTGCTCACCGGCGACTGGCTCGCCGAGCTGACCATGCTGATCCTGGCGGGCAACCGGCTCAAGGGCCGTCCCGGCTACGCGCCGACCTTCCTCGCGCAGCTGGAGGAGGTCCTGGGGACGTGCCTGGACCGGGGTATCAGGATCGTCTCCAACGCGGGCGGGCTCGACCCCGCCGGGTGCGCCGGGGCGGTCGCCGAGCTGGCCGCGCGGCTGGGGTTGCGCGCCCGGATCGCGCACGTCACCGGGGACGACCTCACCGGGTACGACATGGGCGACGCGGTCAACCTCGACACCGGCGAGAAACTCCCGGGGGCGCCGCTGACCGCCAACGCGTACCTGGGCGGGCGGCCCATCGCCGCCGCGCTGTCCGCCGGCGCCGACGTGGTGGTGACCGGCCGGGTCACCGACGCCGCGCTGGTCACCGGGCCGGGCATCTGGCGGTACGGCTGGGGGCCGGACGACCACGACGCGCTGGCCGGGTCGATGGTCGCCGGGCACGTCATCGAGTGCGGCTGCCAGGCGACCGGCGGCAACTACGCGTTCTTCGGCGAGGTGCCGGACCTGGCGCACTGCGGGTTCCCCCTGGTGGAGCTGGCGGCGGACGGGTCCAGCGTGGTCACCAAACATCCCGGGACCGGCGGGCTGGTCTCGGTGGGCACCGTCACGGCACAGCTGCTGTACGAGATCGGCTCGCCCCGCTACCCGGGCCCGGACGCGGTCGCGCGCTTCGACACGATCCGCCTGGAGCAGGTGGGGCCGGACCGGGTCCGCATCTCGGGGGTGCGCGGCGAGGCCCCGCCCGACACCCTCAAGGTCGCGGTCACCTACCCGGGCGGTTACCGCAACACCATGACCCTGGTCCTGACCGGACTGGACATCGAGGCCAAGGCCGAGCTCGCCCAGGAGGCCGTCTGGGCCCGCGTCCCCCGCGACTCCTTCGACCAGGTCCACGTGGAGCTCACCCCGCTCGGCGGGACGGCCCTGCTGCGCATCACCGTGATGGACGCCGACCGGAGGAAGGCGGGACGCGCGTTCTCCTCCGCGGTGGTCGAGACGGGTCTGGCCGGCTACCCCGGCTGCTACGGCCTCACCCCTCCCGGGGACGCCACACCGTACGGGATCTACTGGCCGACGCTGGTCCCGGCGGAGAGCGTGCGGGCGCGCGTGTGGCTCGACGGCCGGGAGCTCCCCGCCGGCCCGGGGGACGGCGGGGGCCGCACCGCCGGGGCGGGCCGGGAGGGCGGCGGGCCCGCGACCGTCCCGGGGACGCCGGGGGCCGGTCCGGGCCCCGCGGTCCCGGCACCGCGTGAGGGCAGCGGCCTCGAACACCCCGCGGACACCGGCCCCTCCCCCGACGTGACCGGTGCCCCGCCGGGACCCGGTGGGCGGGAGGGGCGGGCCGGGAGCGGGGAGCGGGCCACCGGAGGCGTGGGGACCGTGCGGGCCGCGCTGGGCTCGATCGTCGGCGCCCGCTCCGGCGACAAGGGAGGCAACGCGAACCTGGGAGTCTGGGTCCGCACGGCCGGGCAGTTCGAGTGGCTGGCCGCCTACCTGACGGCCGAACGCCTGACGGAGCTGCTGCCGTCCACCGCCGGGCTCAGGGTCGAGCGCTTCGAGCTGCCCAATCTGCTCGCCCTCAACTTCGTGGTCCACGGCCTCCTCGGGCGCGGCGTGGCCGCCAACCCCCGCCTCGACGCCCAGGCCAAGGCCCTCGGCGAGGAGTTGCGCGCCCGGACCGCCGACATCCCCCGCGACCTGCTGTGACCCCCTGAGCCCGGCGCCACCGGCCGTCTTCGCCGTCTCCGCCGGATCCGGCGTCCGGGCCGCTCGGGGGCTCGGGCTCACGGGCGTCCCGGGAACGCCGCGGCGGGCGCTGTTGACCGCCGCGGGCGGGGGCCGTAGATTCACCCACACTAGAACATCATTCGGTTAAGGTGGGTGTATGTCTTCCCCGCACATCGACGTCACCGCGATCGACTTCGACGTGCTCGGCGCGTGGATGGACGCGCAAGGGCTGCCCGGTGGGCCGTTCGAGCAGATCACGCCGGTGGCCGGTGGCACGCAGAACATCATGGTGCGCTTCGAGCGGGGCGGCGCGGCGTACGTGCTCCGCAGGCCCCCGTTGCACCTGCGGGCCCGGAGCAACGAGGTGCTGCGCCGGGAGGCCCGGGTGCTCGCGCTGCTGCGTGACACCCCGGTCCCCGCGCCCCGCCTCGTCGCCGCCTGCGCGGACGAGAGCGTCATGGGCGGCGCGGTCTTCTACCTCATGGAGCCGGTCGACGGCTTCAACGCCACCGTCGGATTGCCCGAGCCGCACGCGAGCGACCCCGCGATCCGGCACCGGATGGGCCTGGAGGCGGCCTCGGCCCTGGCCGACCTGGGCAGGGTGGACCACCGCCCGCTGGACGGGTTCGGCCGTCCGGAGGGGTTCCTGGAGCGGCAGGTGCCCCGCTGGATGGGCGAACTGGACGGCTACGCGGCACTGGAGGGCTACCCCGGGCCGGACATCCCCGGCCTGGAGGAGACGGCCGCCTGGCTGGAGCGGAACCGGCCGCGCGACTTCACACCGGGGATCATGCACGGCGACTACCACCTGGCCAACCTCATGTTCGCCTGCGACGGCCCCCGGGTGGCCGCGATCGTCGACTGGGAGATGTGCACGGTGGGCGACCCGCTGGTGGACCTCGGCTGGCTGCTCGCGACCTGGCCCTCCCCCGACGGCACGAGCGTGCTGTACGGCGGCGTCACCGACCTGGCCACGACGGCGGAGCTCGTCGCCTGCTACGCGGCGCTGTCGGAGCGCGACCTGTCGGCCGTCGACTGGTACACGGTGCTGGCCTGCTTCAAGCTCGGCATCGTCCTGGAGGGCACCCACGCCCGCGCCTGCGCGGGCAAGGCTCCCAAGGAGATCGGGGACCTGCTGCACTCGATCACGCTGAACCTGTTCGCCCGCGCCCGGACCTTCATGTGAAGGCCCGCCTCCGGCCTGGCCGGCGGTCTCCGGGCCGCGCTCCCGCGACCGCCCGACACCCAGGGCGAAATATGCGTAATTTCGTGTTTGAAACCACCGTGCAACCTCCCGAGCTCTAGGATTGCTCGCAATTGCACCACGGGCCTGGTTCGGGGAAGGATCAGTCATGCGCCTGCGGTTCCTGGGCTCCACCTCCGAGGCGGGTGCCTGCCCCTCCCTCTACGAGACCGACCGCGGCACCGTCGTGGTCCAGGGCCTCCAGGTGACCGACCCGGCGGCCCTGGCCGATCTGCGCCACGTCCTGGACGGCGAGACCGCCGTGGAGGTCCCCAGGGAACTGCTGGTAGACATCGCCCGAAGAGTGATTCCGTAACTATTGGTCACGATTCGGAGTGCCCTCTGGCTTGATCCACGCCTTGGGGTCTAGCGTCTTGCGCACCATGCGGGAGATGACATGATCGCGGCAGGCGGACGGGCGGGCGAAGGCCGCGACGTCCGGCCCGCGCGACGGGCCGGGGAGATCGGGTGAGCGGGTTCCAGCAGGCCAGGATCGACCTGGGCGTGCGGCTCCGGCACCTGCGCGAGGCGGCCCACCTGTCGGGCAAGGATCTGGCCGAGCGGCTGAAGTGGCAGGCGTCCAAGGTCTCCCGGATCGAGAACGCCCGCCAGACCATCACCGAGGAGGACATCGCCCAGTGGGCGCAGGCCGTGCAGGCCGCCCCCGACGTGGTCGAGGAACTGGTGGAGCAGGCCTCCGGACTGCTGGAGCGTCAGGACTCCTGGCGGCAGCGCCACCGCAGCGGCCTGGCCGCGGTCCAGGAGGACATCCGCGACATGGAGGCGCGGACCACGCTGCTGCGGGCCTTCGAACCGGGCGTGGTCATCGGCCTGCTGCAGACCACCGAGTACGCCCGGAGTGTCTTCACCCGGATCAAGCGCCTCTACCAGGCACCCGACGAGATCGACGCGGCCATCCGGGTGCGCATGCAGCGCCAGGACATCCTCTACGACCAGAGCAGGCGGTTCAGGTTCATCGTGCCGGAGGCCGTGCTGCGCTACCGGCTGGCCCCGCTGGACGTGATGCGGGGGCAGCTCGACCGGTTACTGGCGGTGACCGCGCTCCCCAACGTGGAGTTCGGCGTGGTCCCCTTCGAGACACCCCTCCCCTCGGCGCTGCTCAACGGTTTCTGGATCTACGACGACGACCACGTCAGGGTGCCCACCAGGACCAGGGACCTGCTCCTGCGCGACCCCGAGGACGTCGCCTTCTACGCGCGGGCCTTCGAGGAGTTCTGCGCGGTCGCGGCCTTCCGCGAGGACGCCCGGTCCGTGATCGTCCGTGTACTCCACGATTTCGCCGCACAACCGGGGGACTAAAAATCGCAATTGCTTGATTAGCGTCCCAAGATCGTGCAATTCTCTGTCGGGACGGAGGTGACGCACGATGCTGGACGCACTGTCCTGTCTGGAGAGGTTCGTTGCCGCCGTACGGCCCCACGCGGATCTGGCCGTACAGCGGATCTCGTTCGGCGACCCCGCCTACGTGTGCGTACGCAACCGCTTCAGCAACACCCTGATGGAGACCGTGACGTGCTCGCAGGACGGCGGTTTCATCACGTCGTGGGGCTACCGGCTCGGCTCCGCCGACAACATCGAGGACGCCGCCGCCCGGCTCGCCTTCCTGCTCGCGGCCCTGCCCACCCGGAACTGACCCGCGGGCGGTCCCGCCGCGGCCGGGCCAAGCGGGCCGCCGGGCCGAAGGCGCCGCCCACGGCACGCGGCAGCGGCCTCCCGGGTCCCCGCCGTGACGCCGTCCGCCGATCCGGCCCCGAGCCGCATGACCCGCGTGTCCGGCGTCCGGCAACGGCACCGGCCGCCGGGACCCTCCGCGGAGGGTCCTCCTCGCGCCCCTAAGGGGCCTCGGCGGGGTCGGCGGGGAAGACCGACGGGTCGAGGCCGACCTCGCGGGCGGCGGCGACCCTGGCGTGGTGGAGGAGCCGGGAACGGGACATGTTGCCGGCGTGCAGGGTGTAGCGGACCACGAGGCCGTCGAGCATGCCGTCGATCCGCTCGGCCGAGCCCTGAGGGTCGTCGCAGACGAGCTCTCCCGCGGCCACGCCCTCGGCGATCACCCGGCCGAGGATCTCGATCCAGGCGCCCTCCAGCTCCAGCAGGATCGTCCGGACGTGCTCCTCGCGCACCCCGACCGCCCAGGCGTCGAGCCAGAGGATCCAGCTCTGGTCGGAGCGGGAGGCCGGGATGTAGAAGCGCAGGACGCGGTCGAGCCGCTGGACGGCGGTGCCCGGCTCTGCGGCGATCTCCTTGAGCCGCTGGACCTCCGTGTCGCTGGTGCTGCGGAGCATCTCGGTGATGAGATCGTCCTTGGTGGCGAAGTGGTAGTGGATCAGCCCACCGCTCACGTTGGTCGCCTTGGCGATGTCGGCGACGCGGGTGCTGGCCAGCCCCCGTTCGAGCACCACCCGCCTGGCGGCGTCGAGCAGTTCCGCCCGGCGCTGGTCGGCCTGGTCGGCGCGGCTGCTGCGCGCCCCTCCTCCGCTGTGCACGGCGCAAGACTACAGCAGCGCGGTCCCGCCGCCCCACTACTACTGATTGGCCAATCAGTCAATAGCCTGGTTCCGTACCGTCCGTCCTGTCCGTCCCCCGGGGACCGCCGGATGAGCGATGACACCGGTGGAAAGGGCCGGCCGGGGTCCGGCACCCCGGCGGGACCCTCCCCGGTGGGTCACCCGCAGCGGTACAGGGACGACTCGCCGGCGGTGCCCCCGTACTCCGGCGCCTCGACGGCGGCGCAGTTGGCCTGCACCCACTCGGTGACCTGGGCGCCGCCACCGTCGGGTCCGCCCCGGCCGCCGCCCGTCATCACGTACTTCAGCCGGCCGGAGGAGACGAGTTCGGCGAGCCGGTCCGCGGTCATCGCCGGGTCGCCGCCGGTGAAGCCGCCCATGGCGATGACGGGCAGCCCGGTCGACAGGATGACGGACGAGGCGCTCTGCGCGCTGCTCACCGCGACCAGCCAGGTCGCGCTCCCCCGGTTCTTCTTCAGGTACTCGATCATCTTCTGGTCCACGGCCCCGCCGGGGCCGCCCCGCATGCCGCCGAGGCCGGACCGCTGCCGGGCCGCCGCCGCGTCCGCGCCGGATGCGCCCTCCGGGAGCGCCTGCCCGGACCGGCCGCCGGGAAGGTCACCGCCGGGCAGCCGGCCCGCGTCGCCCTGCCCGGCACCACCGGGGAGGCCACCGGGCCCGTCCGGCATGCCTCCGGGGAAGCCCCCGCGCATGCCCCCGAACCCGAAGCCGCTCCCCGCGGGGCCCGCGGTGGGATTGGTGCCGTTGACCGCCGAGCCGAGCGGAGTGATCGCGTAGGCGGCGGGACCGGCGAGTCCCGCGACCACCCCGGCCACCAGCGCGACCGCGGCGACGCGGACCCTGAGCCGGCGCCCGAGACGGGCCAGGGCGAGCCCGGTGACGGCCACCGCGGACGCCCCGGCGACGGCCCAGGCCAGCCAGGGCACGAAGTCCTCGGTGCGGCGCAGCACGGTGAACGCCCACGCGCCGGTGACCGCGATCCCCGCGGGCAGCACCCACGACCACACCCGGGAGTCCCGGTAGGCCCGCCACAGGAGCACCCCGCCCAGGCCGGTCAGCGCGGCGACGGCCGGGGCCATCGCGGTGGTGTAGTACGGGTGGAAGGTGCCGCTGGAGAAGCTGAACACCGCGTAGTGGACGGCGAGCCACCCGCCCCACAGCAGCAGCCCGGCCCGGGTGCTCCGGAGCGGGCCGCGGGCGGTCAACGCCACCCCCGCGACCAAGGCGATCACGGCGAAAGGCAGCAACCAGGAGATCTGCCCGGCCATGACGTCGTTGAACAGGCGTCCCGCGCCCGACTCGCCGCCGAAGCCGCCCCCGCCGCCGGGACCGCCTCCGCCTCCGGGACCGCCGTTGCCGAAGATCCGGCCCAGGCCGTTGTAGCCGATGACGAGGTCCCGGACGGAGTTGTCGGTGCTGCCGCCGACATAGGGGCGGCTCGACGCGGACCACAGGTCGACGATCACCATCCACCAGGCGCTGGAGACCACCAGGGCGGCCCCGGCCGCCAGCAGGTGCCCGAGACGCCGGAGCGGCGTGCCCGGCGCCATCGCCAGGTAGAGGACGGTGAAGCCCGGCAGCACCAGGTAGGCCTGGAGCATCTTGGTGGTGAACGCCAGGCCGACGAACACGGCGGTGACGACGAGCGTGCGCATCCGGCCGGTGCGGACCGCCTCCTGGCAGAACCAGGCGGCGAGCACCAGCAGCAGGACCAGGACGGTGTCCGGGTTGTTGTCCCGGTTGATCGCCACGGTGATCGGGGTCAACACCATCACCAGGGCCGCGACCGGCGCCGCCGCGTGCCCGTACGTGCCGGGCAGCGCCCGCCGCACGGCCGAGTGGACCACGGCGACGGCGGCGACCCCGGCGAGCGCCTGGGGCAGGAGCATGCTCCACGTGCCGAACCCGAAGATCCTCGCCGACAGCCCCATCACCCAGAGCGCGAACGGCGGCTTGTCCACGGTGATGAACGACCCGGCGTCCAGGGCGCCGAAGAAGAACGCCTTCCAGCTCTGCGTGCCGGACAGGATCGCGGCGGAGTAGTAGCTGTTGGCGTAGCCGTTCTGCCCGAGCGCCCACGTGTAGAGGACGGCGGCCAGCGCCAGCACCCCCCACAGGGCGGGCCGCGCCCAGCGGGGGTCGGCCGGGCCGCCGAGGAAGATCCGGCGCACGGCACCGCCGGGTCCCGTGTCCCGCTCCGCGTGGCCGCCCCCGGCGGCGTGCCGGTCGCCCGGACGCGGCGGGGTCCCTTCGGAGACCTCACCGGGTGCGGAGCCCGCGTGCGGTTCGGCGGTCCGCGCCGCGGCCGCGCGCTCGGGGGGATCCGCCGCGGCCGCGCGCTCGGGGGGATCCGCCGCGCCGGGCGGAGGCGTGAACGGTCCCGTGCCGGACGGGGTGCGGGTGGTCATCGACCGGTCTCCTCGGTGCGGCGGGGGTTGAAGACCCAGGTGCGCAGAAGCAGGAAGCGGACCAGGGTGGCGAGGCCGTTGGTCACGATCACGGCGGTGACCTCGGCCGCGGCGGAGGCGCCGGGCGCCAGCAGGGTGAGCAGGGCCAGGCCGCCGGTGCTGAGCAGGAGGCCGATGAGGAAGGCCAGCCCGCCTTCGAGCTGGTGACGCAGGGCCCCGGTGCGGCCGGTGACGCCGAAGGTGAAGCGGCGGTTGGCGGCGGTGTTGGCGACGGCGGTGACGAACAGGGCCACGCCGTTGGCCGCCACGGCGGGCATCACCAGGCGCAGGGTGACGAACAGGCCCAGGTGCGCCAGCGTGCAGAGCACGCCGACGACGGCGAAGGCGGGCAGCTGTCGCGCCATGCCCGCGGGCAGCTGCGCCCGCTGCACGCGCGGCGGAACCGGGATCCGCGCTGCTCCCGAGAGGGTCTTGCGGGCCACCCGAGCCATCCCCTTGAGGTCGTCCTTCGCTGTCTTGACGATGTCCACGCGGCTGTCGGGGTCGTCCACCCAGTCGACGGGCACCTCGTGGATGCGCAGGCCGTGCCGCTCGGCGAGGAGCAGCAGCTCGGTGTCGAAGAACCACTCCTCGTCCTCGACCGCGGGCAGCAGCGCCTGAACGATCTCGGTGCGGGCCGCCTTGAACCCGCACTGGGCGTCGGAGAACCGGGCCCCCATCGCCGACCTGAGCAGCAGGTTGTACGTCCGTGAGATGAACTCCCGCTTCGACCCGCGGACCACGTTGGCGCCCTTCGACAGCCGAGTGCCGATGGCCAGGTCGCTGTGACCGGACAGCAGCGGGGCGACCAGCGGCAGGAAGGCGTCGAGGTCGGTGGAGAGGTCGACGTCCATGTAACCGACCACGTCGGCGTCGCTCTCGGACCACACCTTGCGCAGCGCCCGGCCCCGTCCCTTGGCGTCCAGGTGGACGGCGCGCACGTGCGGCAGCTCGCGGCTGAGGCCCACGGCGATCTGCCAGGTGGCGTCGGTGCTGGCGTTGTCGGCGATGGTGATGCGGAAGCCGTAGGGGAAGGTCCCCGTCAGGTAGGCATGGAGGCGGCGGACGCTCGCGGCGAGCACCCGCTGCTCGTTGTACACGGGGACCACGATCTCGACCAGCCGGGTGCGTGCCGGTGCCATCAGCTGCTTCACGCTGCCCCCCTGGGGTGACGGCTCGGTTCTCTCATGCCGTCAGAGTCGCCAGCTGATCTTGAACGAGGCTGAGGCGATCATTAACGCCGGGTGAGAAAGTCCGGGCCCGCACCGCGGTCCGTGAACCCCTGACGGGCCTGGGCATCGTCAACGCCGGGCGGGGGCAGCGGACCCTCCGGCCGCGGCGGGAGGACCGTCGCCCCGCGGTGCCCGCGGTCACCTCCCCGGAACGGAAGAGGACCCGGTGGCGGAGCCGGGCAGCCGGACGCGGGCGAGGGTGCCGCCTCCGTCGGCGTTCTCCAGCGCGACCTCTCCCCCGGCGTCCCGCACGGCCTTGGCCACGATGGCCAGGCCCAGGCCGGAGCCGGGCATGCCGCGGGCGGTGGAGGACCTCCAGAACCGGTCGAACACGTACGGCAGCTCGTCCGGGGGGATGCCGGGACCGCGGTCCCGGACGGTCAGCTCCCCCGCGCGCAGCCGCACCGCCACCGGGCCGCCCCGCCCGCCGGAGAACTTGATCGCGTTGTCCAGCAGGTTCACCACGGCCCGCTCCAGGGCAGCCTGGTCCCCGCGCACGTACCAGGGGGCCAGCTCCACCTCGATCGGAAGATCCGGGGCGCGGAGCCGGGCCCGGCGCACGGCCGACTCGGCCACGTCGTGGAAGCCCACCTCGACATACGGCTCGTGCTCGTCCTCCGGACGGGAGAGCTGGAGCAGGTCCCCGACCAGCGTGGACATCTCCTCGAACTGGGCCTTGAGGTTGGTCAGCAGCCTGCGTTTGGGATCCGGGTCGAGGGGGCGCCCGGCGTTCTCGCTGCGCAGCAGCAGGTCGATGTTGGTGCGCAGGCTGGTGAGCGGGGTACGCAGCTCGTGCCCGGCGTCGGCGATCAGGCGCCGCTGGCGCTCGCGGGACCCGGCCAGCGCGCCGGTCATCGCGTTGAAGGAGGTGCTGAGCCGGGCGATCTCGTCGGTGCCCTCGACCGGGATCCTGGTGTCGAGGTCCTCGGTCCTGGCGACGTACTCGACGGCCTCGGTCAGGCGGCCGACCGGGCGCAGCGCCGCGCGGGAGACGAGCTGCCCGGCGGAGGCCGCACCGATCACGCCGAGCGCGGCGACTCCCGCGAGCACCCAGGCGAGCGTGGTCAGGGTGGAGTCGACGTCCTCCAGCGACCGGGACTCCATGACCGCGAGGCCGGGCTCGACGTTCCTGACCATCACCAGGACCTCCTCGCCGCTCTCGGTCACGCCGCTCCTGAGCTCCCTGCTCCCCGGCGGGGCCTGCGTCAGCATCAGGTCTCCCCGGGTGACCCTGACGGGCGTGCTGCCCACGACGCACGTGGTGCCGTCGGCGTAGATCAGCTGGAGGGGCGGGAGGCGGGGCGGCAACGGGCGGTCGGAGACCGACCCGGAGCAGTACTGCTGGATCCACGCGACGTTCTGCATGCCCTTGGGCCCGTCCAGCGAGCGCTCCACCTGCCGGAGCAGCTCGGCCCTGACGACGAACCAGCACAGCGCCGCGCACACGGCGATGGCCAGCGCCACCGCCGTGGCCACCAGCAGGGTCAGCCGCGAGCGCAGGGAGCGGCGACGGCTCAAGAGGAGTTCCGCAGCACGTAGCCGACGCCCCGGACGGTGTGGATCAGCCGGGGGCGCCCGCCGGTCTCGGTCTTGCGGCGCAGGTACATGACGTAGACGTCCAGGGAGTTGGAGGACGGCTCGAAGTCGAAGCCCCACACCTCGCTGAGGATCTGCTCGCGGGTGAGCACCTGGCGGGGATGCACCATGAGCAGTTCCAGCAGCAGGTACTCGGTGCGGGTGAGCTCCAGCGGCTCGCCGCCCCGGGTGACCTCACGGCTGGCGGTGTCCATCCGCAGGTCGCCGAAGACGAGGACCTCGTCGTTCCCGGCGGCGGGGGCGCCGAGCGCGCTGCGCCGCAGCAGCGCCCTGACCCGGGCGAACAGCTCGTCCAGTTCGAACGGCTTGACCAGGTAGTCGTCGGCCCCGGCGTCCAGGCCGGAGACCCGGTCGCCGACGGCGTCGCGGGCGGTGAGCATGAGCACCGGGACGTGGTTGCCCGCGGCCCGGAGGCGGCGGCAGGTGGTCAGCCCGTCGAGCCGGGGCATCATCACGTCCAGCAGGACCAGCTCGTAGGGCTCCCGCTCCAGCGTCTGGAGCGCCTCCTGGCCGTCCGCGGCCAGGCCGACCCGGTACCCCTCGAACTCCAGGCTGCTCTGCAGCGCCTCCCTGAGCGCGGGCTCGTCGTCCACGACCAGCACCCGCGCCGTCTCACCATCAGCCATGCCCCCACGTTAGACGCCCATCATGAGAACCCCATGAACGCCGCCGACGGTGTCCGCCCTGGCCGGCGCCCCGCGCGGGTGGGAGACGGCGTCGGAGAGCCCGCGGCGGGCACGGCGGCGGGGATCCGTCCCGGAGGTGCCGTGTCCGGGGCGCGCGGCTCTTCAGGAGAGCAGCGCCATGGCGGCGTTGTGGCCGGGGATGCCGCTGACGCCTCCGCCGCGCCGGGCGCCCGCGCCGCAGAACAGGATCCGCTCGAAGCCGGTCTCCACGCCCCAGCGTCCCGGCTCCCCGTACGGCCAGGACAGGTCGCGGTGGAAGATGTGGCCGCCGGGCAGACCCGCCTCCGTCTCCAGGTCGACCGGGGTCTTGACCTCGAGGCAGGGGCTGCCGTCCGGAGCGCGGAGCAGGCAGTCCTCGATGGGCTCGGCGAGCACCCGGTTCATCGAGGCGAGCGTGGCGCGCAGCGCGGTCTCGCGCGACCCCGCCGGGTCGTCGCGGAACAGCCGGGCGGGCATGTGCAGTCCGAACAGCGTCATCGTGTGGGCTCCGGCGGCCCGCAACCCGGGGCCGAGGATGGACGGGTCGGTCAGCGAGTGGCAGTAGACCTCGGCCGGGGGCAGTTCCGGGATGCGGCCGGCCGCCGCCTCGGCGTAGGCGCGGGCGAGCTGGTCGCGCCCCTCGTTGACGTGGAACGTGCCGCTGAAGGCCGCCGCCGGGTCCACGGCGGCGTCCTTCAGCCGCGGCAGCCGCGACAGCACCATGTTGACCTTGAGCTGGGCCCCCTCGGGGGCGGGCTCGGCCGTGCCCAGCAGGCGGGCGAGCACGGCGGGCGGCACGTTCGCCAGGATCCGGTCGGCCCCGACCGTGTGCTCCCCCGCCGTGTCGCGGAAGGTGACCTCCCCCGCGGGGTCGACCGCGACGGCCTCGGCCCCGGTCAGGATCTCGGCCCCGGCCGCGCGGGCGGCGTCGGCGAGGCCGCCGGAGACCGCGCCCATGCCGCCGACGGGGACGTTCCAGTCGCCGGTCCCGTCGCCGATGACGTGGTAGAGGAAGCACCTGTTGGCCAGCAGGCCGGGGTCCCGGGGGTCGGCGAAGGTGCCGATGAGGGCGTCGGTGAGGACCACGCCTCGCACGGTGTCGTCGGCGAACCGCTCGTCGACCACCTCGCCGATCGGCCGCTCGAACAGGTCTCGCCATGCCTCCGCGCCGACCAGGCTCCGCATGGCCGCGCGGTCCACGAGGGGCTCCAGCAGGGTGGGCGCGACCCGCCGGGCCACGGCGGCCGTCATCCCGTAGAAGCGCCGCCAGGCCGCCAGCTCACCGGAGCCGCCGGTGACCCGCGCGAAGGACGCGGCGGTCCGCCCGGCGTCCTCGTTGTCGACCAGCAGCCCGGTGTCCCCCACGGGCGTGTACGAGGCGTACCGGCGGCGGCGCAGCTCGACCCTGAGCCCGAGATCGGCCACGATCTTCGAGGGCAGGAGGCTGACCAGGTAGGAGTAGCGCGAGACCCGGGCGTCGACCCCGGAGAACGCCCGTGCCGAGACGGCCAGGCCGCCGACATGGTCGAGGCGTTCGAGGACGAGCACCCGGCGTCCGGCGCGGGCGAGGTAGGCGGCGGCGACGAGGCCGTTGTGGCCGCCGCCGACGATCACGACGTCATGATGGGAACGTGGCACGGAACATCCAGGTCGGGATGAGAGGAATGAGACGGGGGTGCGCGGGCTCCGGCCGGAGCCGCCGCTCCGGTCAGGCCCGCTCGGGGACCGGCCGGCCGGTCCGGGATGGTGGGAGGCCGTCTTTCCGGCCTTGCCCGATCGGGCTCGGCCGGGAGCCGGTCCGCCGGTGTCGCCCGGTCAGAGGCCCGTCTGCCAGTGCGGCTCGGGACAGAGCACGCTTGCCACCTGGGTCGTCACCATGTCAGGCACCATATCCCGAAACATCCCCGGACCAGGAGCCCGGCTCGTGTTCGCCGGGCCGGTCATCTGCCCCGGCCCCGGCCGTGGCCTCCGGACGGGCACGGTCCCGTGCCCGTCGAGGTGCACGTCGAGATGCCCGTCGAGGTGCACGGCGGCGGGTGAACCCACCGCGACCCGGGCACGGACCGGCCGCGGCGGCAGGTTCCGGCGGCCGCGGCCCGGAGGCGGTGGAGTCCCTGCCGCGTTACCGCTCGCGGGCGGCGAGAGTGATCCGCAGGAGGGTGGCCGCGGGACCGGTGGGTGTGCGACCGCGGCGCCACACCGCGCGCATGCGGCGTTCGAGGTCGATGCCCTGCGTGGTCACCTCGATCAGGCGGCCGGTGGCGAGCTCGGCCTCCACGGCGTAGCCGCTGAGCACGGCGGGCGCGGCGCCCTCGCGGGAGGCTCCCTTGACGGCGGTGTTGGAGCCGAGCTCCAGCTTGGGCGCGGCGACGGGGTGACCGGCCAGCGCGAGGTCCAGGGTCTCGCGGGTGCCGGAGCCGCGTTCGCGGACCACCAGCGGGGTGGCGGCGAGCTCGGCGGCCAGCAGCGGGGTGCGGCGGCGCGCCCACGGGTGGCTCGGCGCGACGACCACCACCAGCCGGTCGGTGGCCACCACCCGCGACGTCAGCCCCGGCGGCACCGAGGGCCCCTCCACGAACCCGAGCTCGATCCCCCCGTCGACCAGCTTCGCCACCTCGGCCGAGTTCTGCACGTCCAGGCCGACCTGCACCTGCGGCTCCCGGTTCTGGAGCTCCCCCAGCCAGCGGGGCAGCAGGTATTCGGCGACGGTCATGCTGGCCGCGATGTGCAGGTGAGCCGCCCGGCCGTGCCGGACCGCCTCGGCGCCCCGCATCAGCTCCTCGGCCGCCGCCAGCACCTGCGAGGCCCAGGCGGAGATCATCACCCCCTGCGGGGTGAGGGTGGAGCCGCGGGGGGTGCGTTCCAGGAGCGGCAGCCCGAGACGGCGCTCCAGCAGCGCGATCCGCTTGCTCGCCGACGGCTGGGCGATGCCCGCGACCCGGGCGGCCTGCCCCAGGCTGCCCAGGCGATCCACGTCGACGAGCAACCGCAGGGATTCGAGATCGGGCAGCTCGCTCATAGCCCTAGGCTATGACCTTCCAGGCAGGCGGCGGCTACCGTACGCGCCGGCCCGCTCGGACACTCGGATCATGACTTTCCTCCCGTCTCCCCGTTCGTCCGGACGCTCCGCGCGCATCCGTACGACGCCCGTACGGCGAAGGCGGCCGAGGCGCCGGGCGCACGCGCCGCGGACGGGGCAGCCGGCGTCCGGCATCGGGGTGCCCGCGCCGCGGGCCGGGACGCCCGCGACGGGACTCCGCGGCCGGGCGGCGGGGTTCGGGACGCTCGTGCCGGGGCTCGTCGCGACGGCCGCCGGGGTCGCGGTGGCGACGGCGGTGAGCCGGATCCTGCCCGGGGTGAACGCGGCCGTGCCGGCGGTGGTCCTCGGTGCGGCGCTCACCAACCTCGGCGGGCTGCACCGGTCGCTGCTGCCGGGCCTGCGGTTCACCGTCCGCCGGGTGCTCCGCCTGGCGATCGTGCTGCTCGGCCTGCAGATCGCGCTGCCGGAGCTGCTGGCGCTCGGCTGGCGGGCGCTCACGGTGGTCGCGGTGGGGACCGGTGTCACGTTCGCCGCGACACGCTGGATCGGGGCCCGCCTCGGGGTGGGCCCGCGCAGGTCGCTGCTCATCGCGACCGGGGTGTCCGTGTGCGGCGCGGCGGCCGTGGCGGCCATGCACGAGGTCGCCGGCAGCGACGACGACGATGCCGCCGCCGCGGTCGGGGTCGTCGTCCTGTACGGCAGCGCCTCGATCGCCGCGTTGCCGCTGCTGGCCCGGGCGCTGGGCCTCTCGCCGCATCAGCTCGGCATGTGGGCGGGCGCGTCGGTGCACGAGGTCGCGCAGGTCGCGGCGATCGGCGCGGCGGCCGGGGCGGGGGTGCTGGCGAGCGCGGTGGCGGTCAAGCTGGCCCGGGTCGTCCTGCTCGCCCCCCTGGTCGCGCTGACCTCCGCCGCGCTGCGCCGCGCCCCGGCGGCCCGCCCCGGTGCGGAGCCGGACGGGCCGGGGCGTTCCGGGGACGGGCGGGCGGCCCGGCGCCCGCCGGTGGTGCCGCTGTTCGTCGTGGGGTTCGTGGCGATGGTGACGGCGCGGAGCCTGGGCGCGGTGCCGGCCGAGGTCGCGCGGGCGGTCCCCGGGGTGACGGCGACGCTGCTCGCGGCGGCGCTCTTCGCCCTGGGCACCGGTGTCGACCTCCGCGAGCTCGCGCGGGGCGGGCGCTCGCTGCTCCTGGGCGGGGCGGCCACGGCGATCATCGGCGGGATCACACTGATCGGGGTCCTCGTCGTTGGCTGATCTTTGAGTGGACGTCCACCCCCAACAACCGTAACGTGCTCATTTCGGAGAAGAGAGTACCGTTTACACCGTTCCGAACAGGGGCAGTGACTACGGCCTCGGATGAGGAGACAGAACCAGCCCATGGGTACCACCCGACAGCCCGACGACAGCATGCTCCGCCCCTCGGCCGAGGTGGCGGAGGCACTGGCGCAGGGCGCCCCGATCGTGGCGCTGGAGTCCACGATCATCTCGCACGGCCTGCCCCGCCCCCGCAACCTGGAGGTCGCGGTGGAACTGGAGGGGATCGTCCGCGAGGCCGGGGCCGTCCCGGCGACGATCGCGGTGCTGGACGGCGTGGCGCGCATCGGGCTGAGCAAGAGCGAGCTGGAGCGCGTCGCCGAGGACCCCGGCCTGCGCAAGCTGAGCTTCCGTGACCTGCCGGCCGCCGCCGCGCTGAGGGCGAGCGGGGCGACGACGGTCTCGGCGACCTCGTTCCTGGCCGCCCGCGCGGGCATCCGGATCTTCGCCACCGGCGGTCTGGGCGGCGTGCACCGCGAGTGGGCCGAGACCCAGGACGAGTCGGCCGACCTCGACATGCTGAGCCGGACCCGCATCACCGTCGTCTGCGCGGGCGTGAAGTCGATCCTGGACGTCCCGGCCACGCTCCAGCGTCTGGAGACGCGCGGCGTCACCGTCGCGGGGTTCCGCACCGACGAGTTCCCCGGGTTCTACCTGCACTCCTCGGGCGAGCGGGTCGACTGGAGGATCGAGAGCGCGGCCGAGGCCGCGGACATCATGCGGGCCCAGGACGGGCTCGGCGGCCCGGAGACCGCGCTGATCGTGGCCAATCCGGTGCCGGTGTCCGAGCAGCTCGACCCCGAGTTGCACGACCGTGTCCTCGCCGGGGCCCTCGCCGCCGCCGAACAAGAGAAGATCACCGGCCAGGCCATCACGCCGTTCCTCCTCGGCTACCTGGTACGCGGCACCGACGGCGCCTCGCTGGAGGCGAACCTGGCCGCCGTACGGGGCAACGCCCGTCTCGCCGGGCAGATCGCGGCAGCCTTCCGCCGGGGAAACTGAGGGAGCCTTGACCGGAACGGGCCTGCTGGTCATCGGCGACGTGGTCACCGACGTCGTCGCGCTTCACGACGGATCGGCCCTGACCGGCCTGGCCGTCGGGACGGACACCGCCGCCGACATCGTGCTGCGGCCCGGCGGCTCGGGGGCCAACACGGCCTCCTGGGCCGCCCGGCTGGGCGCCGACGCCCGCATCCTGACCCGGGTCGGCTTCGACACCGGCGAGTGGCACGCCGCGGAACTGCGGCGGTTCGGGGTCCGGCCGCACCTGAGGATCGACCCGGACCGGCCGACCGCGGTGGTGATCGCCATGGTCGACGGGAGCGGCGAGCGCTCCATGCTCACCAACCGGGGCGCGGGCGGGCACATCGGCATCGACGACTGGGACGAGAGCCTGCTCGACGGGGTCGGCCACCTT
Source organism: Streptosporangium fragile (assembly GCF_039534445.1). Lineage (NCBI taxonomy): Bacteria > Bacillati > Actinomycetota > Actinomycetes > Streptosporangiales > Streptosporangiaceae > Streptosporangium > Streptosporangium fragile. Next base: position 76,614 of record NZ_BAAAVI010000013.1, read on the forward strand.
CACCTGTCCGGATACACGCTGTTCGCCGAGCCGGGACTGCAGCTGGCCCGGCTGGCCATGGCCGAGGCGTCCCGGCGCGGGGTGTCGATCAGCGTGGACCCCGCGTCGACGGGGTTCCTGCGCTCGTTCGGGCCCGAGCGGTTCGTCCGGGAGACGCTCGCCGCCCAGCTGATCATCCCCAACCTGGACGAGGCGCTGCTGCTCACCGGCGAGACCGCCGCGGAGGGCGCGGCGGAGAAGCTGAGCCTGCGCTACGGGGCGGCCGCGGTGAAGCTGGGCTCCCGGGGCGCCCTCATGGCCAGGAACGGAAAGTTGGCGGCTCGGGTTTCCGGACTCGCCGCCGAGGTGATTGACTCCATTGGAGCGGGGGATGCGTTCGCCGCCGGCCTGCTGACCGCCCTGCTGAACGGGGCCGACGACGGGGCCGCGCTGGACGCCGGACGCCGTGCCGGGGCGGAAGCGGTGTCGGTCGTAGGCGGCAGACCCCGTATCCTTCCGTCTGATTTGAGCCTCAACCAGCTTTACCCTCTTAACACCAATTGATAGCTTGCGGCGTAGGCTGCACCATTAGCCACATGCGTCACTTTGGGGAGGATGCGGTCCGCCGATGGATGCCGAGTCATCGATCTGCCTGAGTGATCTGATCCCGGCCCTGCGCTGGAGCCGTCCACAGCAGGTCGCCGAGGCCCTGGCCGACCCGCGGCTGCCCGCCGGCTGGTGGTCCTCGGTCACCCTGTCCAAAGCTCTCGGCGCCGCCGGGCTCGACTGGATCTGCGACCGGCTGGCCCGGCTCTCGCTCTCCCGCTGGGACCACCTGCCGCTGAGCGACGTGCTCCCCGCGCTCCACGTGCACACGGTCGACCCCACCCTGCCCGGCTGGCCCGAGGCGACGCGCTCGTCCATCAGCGGCCTGGGCGGCTGGTCCCGCCTGCGCCGCCTGACCGCCGCGGACCTGACCGGCCCAGCGATGACCTCCACCCCCGAGGCCCTGGTCACGGCCATGTTCCGCGAGGTCCTCGGCCACCTCCCCGGCATCGCCGAGCAGGCCGCCCCCGCCGAGCAGGCCGGCGCGGCGGCCCCCGCTCCGGCGGCCCCGCAGATCCCCGCCCCGGCGGCCCCACAGGTCCCCTCCCAGGCCCCGGTCCCGCAGTCTCCCCCTCAGGTCCCGGCGCAGGGCCCGGTCCCGCAGATTCCCTCTCAGGCCCCGACGCAGGACCCGGCCTTGCAGGAACAGCGGCAGGCACCGCTCGCCGCGCCCGCGGAACCCGTCGCGCCCGCCGCGCCCGTGGCGCCGCCCGAGCCGCCGCCCATCCGTCTCAGCGACTACCCGCTGGTGGGCCTGGTGGAGAACATGTTCCGCGACTGGAGCCCGCTGGAGCGCGCGGTCGCCGTGGAGCGGCTGTTCGCGGTCGACCCGATCAGCCTGCGGGCGCTCGCCCACAAGCTCAACGCCGACCGCGACGCGCTCTCCGCCGCCCAGCGGACCGCCGAGGAACGCATCCTGCTCTGGCTCCGCTCCCCCGAGTCCGCCCCGCTCACCGGCCACATGTTCGGGCTCACCGAGTGGCTGGGCGCCGCGGCGACCGAGGAACAGCTCATCGGGGCCGATCCCGCGCACCCGATCGAGGTGCCCACGCTCCGTACCCCGCTCTGGCGGGTGCTGGTCACCCTCATGCCCGACCGGCGGCTCCAGGACGGCTGGCTCGTCGTGGGCGACCTGGGCGGGCTCCGCGAGCGGACCCGCCGGCTGCTGGCCACCAAGCCGGCCGACGCCGATGTCTTCGCGCTCATGGAGCACCAGCTCGGCATCCGCACCCACTCCGCCCAGGCGTGGCTCGACGCCCTGACCACGAGCGGGGCGCAGGAGCCCGCGGCTGCGCCGGCGCCCGAGGCGAGCAGGCAGCTGCCGCGTCGCACGCCGGGGGCCAACGGCCACCACCACCGGGGTGGTCAGCCGGTCCCGCAGGTGAGCGCCTCCAACATCGATCCCCGCGCCGCGCTGGCCACGCTGTCGGCGCTGTCCGGCGGCAACACCCGCCCCCACCTGATCACCAGCCAGCGCGCGCCGCTCCACCCGCCCACGAGCCCGTCCACCGACCCGAGCCGCTGGCAGCGGATCGAGGTCACCAGCGACCACCTGCGGGGCGCCCCGGTGGCCGTGCCGGAGGGGTACGCCGCCCAGCTGGGCATGCGCCCCGGCACGCTGCTCTCGGTGACCGGTCCCGGCGACAACGCGGTGGTGCTCGTCTGGCGGGACCAGCCCGTCTTCGACTCCCTGCAGCCGGTTCTCATGCGCCTGAACGCCCGTCCGGGCGACCAGGTCTACGTCACGGTCGACGGCTACCGCCTGGACGCCCAGCTGCCCGCCTGAGCCGCGTGGGGGCCGCTGCCGCCGTCCCGCGCGGGCCGTACGGATCGTGCGCCACGCCCGCGCGGAGGGGCGCGCCCGCGCCCGGTGCGACCGGCTCCGCCGGCCCGTCCCACCGCCCCCGCGCGGAGGGGACGCGTCACCCGGTGTGGCGCCGCACGGGCGGGCCCCGGGGAGGTCTGCCCCGGACCGGCCCGCCCGGTCGCGCCTTGCGATGACGGGCGTCCCGGAGGATCTCCCCGGAGCGGCCCGCGCGGCCGGGTTCCCCACGCGGGAAACGCGGTCCGGGAACTCCCGGGCTTCCCGACATGCCGAATTGGAGCGCTCCAAAGACCGGGATGACTTACGTTAATCACCGCTATGCTTGGTCGCCGAACCAGAAGTTCCTACTGGGGCCCACGCAGCAGGGGTCCCAGTAGTCGTTTTTGTGGCAAGAATTCCTATTGATCGGTGGGTGCCACGGCTTACTTCGTGGGCCGCCTGTCAGCTGGTGTGCAACGGCTGGCACGAGGACAGGAACACGTAGGCTGTGTGGGAAGGACAGGAGAAGAAAGCGGTCCGGACCCGCGGCGTCAAGGATTTCAGGCTGGTATGGGCGGGGTCCACGCTGTCCATGACAGCGTTCCGGACCCTCGGTGTCTCCTATCCGCTGATCGCCCTCGCCCTCACCGGTTCGCCCATGGCCGCGGGATGGGTGGGGTTCGCCTCGACGATTCCCGGCCTGCTGCTCTACATCCCCGCCGGTGTCCTGGTCGACCGGTTCGCCCCCCGCCGGATCATGCTGTGCGCCGAGGCCGCCCGGGGAGTCGCCGCGGCCAGCGTGTTCGTGGCCCTGCTCTTCGGCTGGGCCTCACTGACCCATCTCGTGCTGGCCGCCACCGTCGAGGGAGCGCTGTGGGTCCTGCACTCGCTGGCGGAGACGGCGCTGATCCCCTCACTCGTGAACCGCGGCCAGCTCCCCCGCGCGCTCGCGCGCAGCGAGACGAGCTTCCACGTCGCGGTCCTGACGGGCAGACCGCTCGGCGGATTCCTGCTGGGGCTCGGCCAGGCGATACCGTCCGCCGTCAACGCCCTGCTGTTCGCTCTCTCGTTCGTCTTCCTCCTGCGGATGAAGACGGACGGCGTCCGGCAACCGCGCAGCCCTCACCTCCTGGTGAAGGTCTCCGACGGCGTGCGGGAAGTCGCGCGGCAGCCCTTCCTGCGCACCGCGATGGCCCTCACCGCGATCACGAATCTGATGGTCAATGCGTTGACCATGGTCTTCCTGGCCGGCTCGGCGGAGTTGTCGCCGCTGACCGTCGGCCTGGTGCTGGCCGGCGGAGGAATAGGCGGGGCCCTGGGATCTTTCATGATCCTGCGCATCGCACCGCCGCCCTCCATGCTCTTCGCGCAGATGTGGATATGGGTGGCCGCCCTCGGCTTCGCCGCCCTCGGCGGTCATCCGGTCTTCTTCGGCCTGGCGACGCTGATCACGGGCTGCACCGGGGCCTTCAGCAACATCACGGTCAGGACGTTCGAGGCGCACGAGGTCGCCCTGGGCAAGCTCGCCCGGGTGGCGAGCGTGTCCCGGCTCACCAGCCGCGGCGCGGTGTCGGTGGCGGCGCCGCTGGGCGCCCTTCTGGTCACCCTGTTCGGAGTCACGTGGGCGGCCATGGTCCTCTTCGCCGCCATGGCCCTGATCGCGATCACGGTGACCGCCCTGCCCTCCCTGCGCGGCAGCCTGCTGCCCGCCCGCAGCCGCCGGAGCGCCCCCCGGGAAGCCGTCACGGTCGCTCGATCAGCCGGTCCGCCTCCGCGGCGAGATGCGTGGGAAGCGCGGGCTCCCTTGCCGTCCGCGCCCGCCGGGCCAGATCGTCCGCTCTCCTGACGTCACCGTCCAGGGAACTGATCATGGCCGCGTACAGCAGCACCGGTCCGTGGTCTCCCGCCTCGGCCAGCACCGCGGCGATCTCCCGCTCCGCCTCCGTGAAGCGCCCGAGGAAGGCCAGGGCGAGCGCGTGGGCGGCCCGGGTGGACGGCCACTGCAGCGGCCGGACCCGGTCGAGGTCGCGCAGCGCCGCCTCCGCCCGGCCGAGCCCGGCGAGGATCTCCCCCCGCGCCCGCAGCGCCTCGGCCAGGTTGCCCTCCCGTCCCAGGACGTCGTTGAGGACGTCGCGCGCCGCGTCCGGGTGGCCGTCGTGCCAGAGCGCCCAGGCGAGCTCGGTCTGGATGTTCATATCGTTGGGGATGCGGCTTATCGCCGAGTACAGTTCCCGCACGGCGACCGAGGTGCGCCCCTGGGCCAGCCGCAGCCGGCCGATCCCGGCGAGCAGCCGGCCGACGGCGGAGGTGGCCCCCAGCGTCTCGAAGAGGACGGCGGCGGTCCGGTAGTGCGAGACGGCCTTCTCGAAGTCCTCCCGCCGGTACGCGACGTTGCCGAGGAACGACTCGATCTCCGCGCGGATCCTGGTGTTGTCGCCGCACCGCTCCAGAGCCTCCTCGGCCTGCTTCACCGCCAGCGCGAACTCCCCGTCGCGGAAGGACAGCTCGGCGGCCCGCAGGTAGTCGTCCGGGGCGGCCCGGCTCTCGGTCTCCACGACGACGTGGTCGTTCTGGAGGATCGGCTGGATGAGGCGCTCGTGTGACAGCTCGCACCACCGCGTGCCGGCCTTGATGTCCTCGCGCAGGATGTGGCGGTCCACCAGCGCTCTGATCACCGCGTTCGGCATGCCGGCGGTGACGGTCTCCCCCTGGTAGACGACCTCGCGCGTGCCGAGTTCGGTGATGAAGGCGCGGCGCAGCCAGCTCCTGAGCCGGACGGCGTCGCCCTCGAAGTGGTCCCTGGCCACCTCCGCGATCATCCGCTCGGAGAAGTCGGTGAGGGAGCGGTCGGCGTTGGCGAACCTGCGCACGTGGTCGGAGGAGATGACCCGCACGTCCTCGGGCAGGGAGCGCCACATGGCGGAGCACACCACCTGCAGCTGGACGGGCTCGACCACCTTGGCGTCCGCGACGACCTCCTCACCCATCGCCCTGCCGACCCTGATCATGCGGAGGTCGTCCACCAGGCGCCGCGCCGCGCCGGGGGCGAACGAGCGTCCCGTCCCCTCCAGCGGGCCCTCGGTCGCCTGGATCGCCGCGGCCGTGTCGAGGGCGGTCAGCAGGAAGCGGGCCCTGGCCATGCCGGCGAGCTTGGGCTCGTGGGGGAGGATCGCGGCGAGGTAGTCGTCCCGGATCGAGATGAGCAGGCGCAGGTTCGGGTCGTCGTCCAGCGCCTCGACGAGCTGGCTGATGAACCACTCGCGGTACGGCTGGCGATGGGCGAAGTCTCCGAAGAGCTCCTCGGCCTGGTCGATCGCCGCCAGGGTGAGAACCGGGTCGCCGTACGGATCGTGACGTGGGGGGCGCCGCCTGAGGAACTCGCGGATCGTCAGGCCGGCCAGCCGGGTGGGCGTCTCCGCCGGGGACCACGACGACAGCAGCGCGAACACGTGCGGGTTGTGCCGGGAGAGCGCGGCGGACGGGAAGGACGAGCCGTGCGACACCCGGCCCACCGGGAGCACGTCGGTCTTGCCCGGGTCGAGCAGGGGCAGCACGCCGGCCTGGATCAGCGAGGTCTTGCCCACCCCGGACGGCCCGTACAGCACGGTCAGGCGACCGGCCTGCCACAGGTCCGAGACCTCGTAGGACTCCCTGGCGCGGCCGAAGAACTTGGCGTCGTCCTCTCGGCGGAAGGCGCGCAGGCCGACGTACGGCTGGTCGGCGGCGTCCGGCCGGACGCGTTCGGGGGTCACGGCACCGGCCCCATCCTCCGCCGCAGTTCGCGGCAGAACTCCTGCGCCGTCCCCCAGAAAATGGAGATCCGCCAGTCTTCGTAGTATCTGGCCAGCTGGCGCTGGACCTCCAGCACGTCCGCCTTCGTGCTGGCGAGCGAGGGGGCCAGCTGCACGCTCACGTGCCTGCGGCGGTTGATTCCGGGGACCGCTTTCAGCAGGCCGTGGAAGAGGACGCGGAACGTCCAGTCCTGCAGGCTGTATCCGATGAACAGCAGGGGTCTCCTGGTGAGCGCGGCGAGAATGGAGGTGGGAAGCATCCGCTGGCCGCCCGCCACGCCGTCCACCGCCAGATTCGTCAGGAACTCCAGGTAGTCGTCCTCGGCCAGCACGATCGACGCCGGATCCTGCAGGTTTCCGTGCAGGTGGTAGATGAGCGGCGCGTCGGGCTGGGGATTCCATCCGGCCTCGCTGCTGAAGAGATCCTCGGCATGGGCCAGCCCTTTGTTCCACGGGCAGACGGCCACGTTCGGCCTTTTTCCCGCGGCTTCGAGCGAGCGCAGGATGAAGTCGTCATAGTTCGTCGTCAGATACACCGGGAGCGGAAAACTCGCGAGCAGGCCGTGCGGTTCCAGGGGGTCCAGGAAGTCGGGCACGCCCCCGGCGTCGAGCTCGTCGCAGACCCGTCTCTTGACGTAGACGGAATCGCCGTATCTCATCACCGCGAACTGCGCCACCCGCGGAAGGTCATGGTCGTCGTCGAACGGGTAGTCCCAGCGGCGCGCCATGTCGCGACTGAGCGCCGTCCCCGTCGGCAGGGTGCCCGCGCACGCTCCGGACCCCAGGAACGGCGTGCAGTCTCCGCTGTTCAGCTGGTCGAGCAGGCGCTCCCACTCGGCCTCCCCCATGTCGTGCACGCGGGGCACCACCTCACCGGCTGAGGGCCTGGCCGGGTAACGGACCCGGCGCCGAACGACGTCGTCGCCGCGGTCGATTCCCGGCGGGCGAGGCCGAGACACCTGGCTCACCGAGCGCAAAGAGACGGGCGGATGCTTCACGGTCGTCTTTCTGTCGCAGTCTGCCCCAAACCGCAAGGCGATTTCTCATATCGAGCTGTCGAACCCCGCGCTCGCCTCCAGATCCACGTTCGGCCGCAGGAACCAGTCCGAAAGCACCCTCCGGAAAGCGGCGCTGTCGATCCTCGCGAGATCTTCCAGCGTCAGGCCGGTGAGATCGAGGGAGGCCGTGGCCCCCGGCCCGTCGTAATGCATTTTCACCCCTCACTTCGAAACGTTACGGTCGACCAGGTTTCGGCCGCCCAAAATACGGTTCTCCGCGCTTCTCGTTCGGCGCCGATTCGTACTCCCCTCTGCGATTTTATTCGATTCTGTAATGCCCGGGTTATCGAATCAACCTCTAAGATGGCGGCAGAATCTCTTCGGCTTGACAGGGTGGAGGCCAGAGATGGTGGAGCTTTCACACGCGGCGAACACGGTGCCGGAACGGCAGCCCGAGGTCTGGGAGAAAGTCCCGCCCCGCAACAGGAACTTCACCGGGCGCGACGATCTGCTCCTCAGGCTCCGCCAGGGCATCAGCACCGTCACCGCCGTCGTTCCCCAGCCCCAGGCGCTGCAGGGGTGGGGCGGCGTCGGCAAGACCCACCTGGCCATCGAGTACGCCCATCGCTACCGGTCGCACTACGACCTCGTCTGGTGGATCCCGGCCGACCAGCGCGTCCTGGTGCCGTCCGCCCTGGCGGCGATGGCGCCCCACCTCGGCCTGCCACCGGCCTCGGCCACGGGCGTCGAGGAGGCCGCCGAGGCCGTGCGCAGGATGCTGCAGAGCGGCGAGCCCTACCGCCGCTGGCTGCTGATCTTCGACAACGCCGAGGAGCCGGGTCAGGTCGAGGAGTTCATCCCGCGCGGCCCCGGCCACGTTCTGATCACCTCCCGCAACCCCAAGTGGGAGGACCACTTCGAGACCCTCCAGGTCGACGTCTTCACCCGCGCCGAGAGCGTGGCCTTCCTGAAGAAGCGCCTGCGCCGGGAGGTCCCCGACGACGACGCCTCGCGGCTGGCCGAACAGCTCGGCGACCTCCCCCTGGCCCTGGAGCAGGCGGGCGCGCTGCAGTACGAGACCGGGATGTCGGTCGACGAGTATCTGGAGCAGCTCGAAGAGCAGGCGAGCCGGCTGCTGGGCGTGAACAGGGCACCGGGATACCCGCTGTCGATGACGGCCGCCTGGAAGGTGTCGGTGTCGCTCCTGGAGGACCGGCTCCCCGAGGCGATCACGCTCCTGCGCTGCTGCGCCTTCTTCGGCCCCGAGCCGATTCCCCGCGACGTCTTCAGCCGGGGCAACAAGTCCGTCGTCCCCCGCCTGGGGCGGATCCTGGCCGACCCCATCCTGCTGGCCACGGCCCTGAGCGAACTGCGGCGCTTCGCCCTGGCCCGGATCGAGCCCTCGACCCGCACGATCCAGGTGCACCGCCTCGTCCAGGCCCTCCTCCGCGACGACCTGACGGAGGAGGATCAGCGGGAGATCCGGCACGAGGTCCACGTGCTGCTCGCCGGCACCGCCCCCGGCAACCCCGACGAAGCCGCCAAATGGCGGATCTTCGAGGAACTGGTCGCCCATGTGACCCCCTCCGGCCTGGAGGAGTGCGCGGAGCCCGCGGTCAGGAAGTTCGCCCTCGACGTCGCCCGCTACCTGTACACCTCGGGCAACTACCAGTCGGCCAACTCCTTCCTGCGGAGTTTCATCGACAGGTGGAGCAGGGTCAGCGGGCCGAGGCACCCGGACGTCCTGGTCGCGCGCAGGCATCTCGGCAACGTCCTGCGCGGGCTCGGCCAGTACACGGCGGCGTACGAGATCGACCACCGGACCCTCGACGAGATGCGGGAGACACTCGGCCCGGAGCACGACGAGACCCTCCTGATGACCAACGGCTACGGGGCGTCTCTCCGGGCCCGCGGCGACTTCATCGGCGCCCGCAAGCTGGACGAGGGCTCCCGGGACGTCCACCTGGCCGGTAAGGGGCCGACCTCCCCGTCCACCCTGCGCGTGCTGAACAACCTGGCCCTCGACTACGCGCTCACCAGTGACTACACGGCGGCGCGCATCCTCCACCAGGAGACCTTCCTGGAGCAGAGCGGCGCGCCCGAGCAGGTCAGCAGGGGCTCCCTCCTGCTGTCGTGGAACGGCCTGGCCAGAGCGGTGCGCCTCTGCGGTGACTACAAGGAGGCGTGCGACCTGGGCGAGGAGGCCTACGCCTACGGCGTCCAGGAGCTGTCCCTCGACCACCACTACACCCTGCTGACCGCCAAGGACCTGTCGATCGCCAAACGGCGGGCAGGAGAGATCGCCGAAGCCCTGGACCTCGCGCGTGACACACACCTCCGGCTCCAGCGGCTCTTCGGAGACGGGCACCCCGACACGATGGCCGCCGCGATCAACCTCTCCAACGCCCTGCGCACCGCCGGGGAGCTCGACGAGGCGTTCGCCACGGCCGACAGGGCGGTCGCCCGCTACCCCAAGGTGTTCGGCGCCGACCACCCCTACAGCCTGGCCTGCAGCGGGAACCTGGCGATCCTGCACCGGCTGCTGGGCGACGCCGCGACGGCCCGCGGCCTCAACGAGAAGGCCGTGAACAGCCTGGCCGCCAAAGTCGGTCCGAGCCACCACTACCCGCTCACCTGCGCCGTCAGCCTTCAGAGCGATCTCTCGGCGCTGGGCGAGGCCGACCGGGCCTGCGAGATCGGCAAGGACACGCTCGGCAAGCTGCGGAAGCTCTTCGGTGAGAACCACTTCCTGAGCCTGTCGTGCGCGGCCAACCTCGTCCTGGACCTCAGGGCGGCCGGGGCGAAGGAGGAGGCCGAGTCCCTGTACGAGGACACCATGCGGCGGTACGCACGCCCCCTGGACGCCGGCCACCCCGACGCCCTCCTCGCGAACGCGGGCAAGCGCATCGACTGCGACTTCGACCCCCCGCCGATCTGACCGGGCCCGGTACTCCGGTGCCGTTCCGAGATCTCCGGAGCGATCACGCCCCTGAGGACAGCTTGCCGCGCTTTCCGAGGTCGCTGCGTCCGAGGCCGAAACCTCACGTCGACCGCGCTCAGCCTGGCGGCGCCATCCCGTAGGAGTCGTCGAGGACCGCGAGGCGGGCGTCGGTGGTAGCGGTCAGGAGCCCGATCCCGGGGCGGCCGCGTTGTGGAGCTCCGGGTCCACCTTCAGGCCGAGGTCCGGCTGACCCAGCCATTCCAGCCGGACCGACGCGGCCTCCGCGCGCTCCCCCAGCTTCAACTGCACCTTGTACACGCTCAACAGGAACGCCTGCAGGGAGTCGACGCCGAAGGACGCCCCGACGCTCTCGTCGCCCAGGCCCAGGATCTGGTGGGGGCAGCACCAGTCTCCGCCCTCGCTCAGGGCGTCGGGACGCGGTCTGCCGAACCTGAGGGTCACCGGCGTGCGGGCGCCGCCCCCGGTGACGGCCTCCACCCGCCGCTCGGCCACGACCTCGCCGAGCTCGTACGTCGCCATGCTCTTCTCCCCGTTCGCCGGTCGTTCCGTAGGGCTCACGATGCCACAGGTCTTCGCCGGCGCGGCCGATTCCGGTGACCAGGTGCCGCATGCGGAACCGGCGCATCCCGGCCATCGCCGCAGCTCGCCGGCGGCGGCGCGGAACGGCGGCCGAGCGGCGGCTCTCCGGTGGCGCCTGGGGCGATGCGCCGCGGCGCCTTCTCCACAGATCGCCACATAGCTGCATATAGGTGAGAAAACGCTAATGTCCGCCTCACCGGCCCCTCACCGCCGGTCGAAATCCTTCGTATGGCCGGGCAGGCAGCCCGATCCCAAGCTGACGGAGGGGACGACATGAACAGGATCAAGAAGGCTCTGGCCGGCGCCGCCCTCGGCGCCGTCTCCGGTGGGCTGGTCGTGGCCACCCCGGCGTTCGCGGACGAGCGTTCCTGCCGGGGGATCATCCGGGCCGTGACTCTTGACGACGTGCGTGTGCCGAAGGGCGCGAGCTGCACCCTCGTCGGCACGCGGGTGAAGGGCAACATCAGGGTGGAGCGGAACGCGACCCTGGTGGCCCGCGAGGTGGGCGTCGACGGCAACGTCCAGGGCGAGGGTGCCCGCGCCGTGTCGGTGGTCGGCGGCTCGGTGGTGCGGGGCAGCGTCCAGGTGAAGCAGGGCGGCGCCGCCACCGTGGTCTCGTCGCGGATCAACGGTGACATCCAGCTTGACGCCAACCACCGCTACCTGCGGGTCAACGGCAACCGGGTCGGCGGGAACATCCAGGTGGTCGGCAACCGCAACGGCGCGCAGATCCACCGCAACTCGGTCAAGGGCAACCTGCAGTGCAAGGAGAACCGCCCGAAGCCGACCGGGAGCGGGAACGCCGTCGGCGGCGACAAGGAAGACCAGTGCCGCCGTTTCTGACCCGGTGACCCGCCGGACGGTCGCGCCGCCTCACGCGGTGTGCCGATCGTGGACGAGACCGGCACCGGAGTACTAACCGCGGGCGTTCCGGGCGGTCCAGGCCTGGAGATGCTGGTCCGCCTCGCGACGGGCCTGGGCCGCCGCCGCGAGGTCGACCGGCTCGTCCAGCCACCGCTCCAGCGTGCCCCGCATCGCCTTCACGAACTCCTGCCCGCGGTCGTTCAGGCCCCCGCTGGCCATGAGCGTCCCGGTGACGCGGTACGCGGCCCGCCGCCAGCGCGCGAACTCGACCTGGCCCCGGAACGCGCGGGCGCCGCCCTCGAAGCGGTGCTGGCGCCTCCAGAACCCCGCCACCCCGAGATACGCGTACGCGCCCTGCAGCAGTCCGTAGACGGGGCGGGGATCCTTCCGCCACGGGGCGTAGTGCCGGCGCCCGTCGTCGGGCAGGGTCAGGTCGACCGCGTCGGTCAGCGCCGTCAGCTTCGCGTGCTGGATCTCGTGGGCGAGGGTCGCTGCCATCCCCAGGCCGTGCTGCGGCTCGGACAGGGCGACGGTCCCGAACGTCTCGCGGGAGGTGGCGCTGTTCTGCCCGAAGGCCGGTGCCTGGATGGGGGTGAGCGCCGAGACGCCGGAGGCCACCTCCCCGGCGACGGTCCAGTGACGGCTCGTCAGGATGCGCCACGCGTCGCGCGCGCACGAGGTCCAGTGCTCTCGCTGCGAACGGCTCAGCCGGGGCTCGACGGTCTGGACCGCGTTCCACCGGTACGGGTCGACGTCGTCGATGACCGGGCCGAACGCGGAGCTGACCGGTAACCGGTGCAGGGCCTGCCAGCCGTCCCCGTCGCGGGTCGGGTCGACGCGGACCTGCGACCGGCCGAACCGGAGCTCGGCCCCCTCACCGTCCGGCCGCACGGTCACCTCGGCCACTCCCCCGACGCCGGCCGGCGTGGCGAGGCGGCCGAGCCCCGGCAGGACGACGGTGTCCCCGTCGACGGCCAGCCGGATCCCGCAGGCGGTCCGCGACCGTACCGCAACCGCCACGGCCAGGGCGGCCAGCCGGCCGGGATCGTCACCCGTGGCCCTGCCCTCCTTCAGCGAGAGGTAGGTCCGCAACGCCCACGCCCCCACGGCCGGATGGCCCAGCTGCGCCTCCACCGGCTCTCCCCGGCCGGCCTCGATCTCCGCCAGGAGGTCGTAGGCACGGGCGGCGAGACCGGCGTGGGGATGGCCCGCCGCCCGCGCCTCCAGGACGAGCCCGCGGATGAGGAACCTGGTCTTGAGGAGCTGCATCGCGCGCAGCCCGGCCATGACCTCGCTTCCACCTCCGCCCGCGGCGAGCTTGCGGAACGTCTCGTCGGAGACCAGCTGCGCGATGGGCGTCATCCGCACCCTTTCAGACGGGCGACGTCACGGACGAGTCGCCGGCGAATGTGGGTGATGAGCCGGTAGAGATCGGGGCAGTAGACCGACGGGCCGCGGAATCCCTCCGTGACGCTGTAGCGGTGCGGGTAGAGCCCGCCGCCGCAGACGGTGCGGATGTCACAGGACTGGCAGACGGGCGCCAGGGCGAGTTCGCCGATCTGCCGGGCGGCGACCGACGGGTGCATGAGGACGGTGTCGAAGGAGTCGCGGAGAACGTGCAGCCACGTCGCGGAGGCTCCGTGGTAGCTGGACTTGAGGATGTCCGACTGCTCGATGCTGCCGTTCGTCTCGACGACGACCATCCGCGCCGGTGACAGACCGACGGCTTCCGTACGCGAGGCGCGCCCGGTGAGCAGGCGCACGATCTCGCCGAAGAAGCGGATCTCGGTCTCCTCCACGGCGGATCCGTACCAGCGGTCGAAGATCGGCAGCAGCCAGTCGGCATAGGGCGTGGCGGTGGAGCCGGGGTCGCGGAACGGCGGAGGCGTGAGCCAGTTGCCGTGCGGCAGGAGGAAGTCGACCGCCGGCGGATCGAACTCCAGGAGCGCCTCGTAGGTGGCCAGCGGATCGTTCCGGACGTCGATCGTGCAGAGAAGGCCGCTGAAAAGGTGGTGGAAAGGTCCCGTGGTCAGCCTCCGGAGCGAGGCGGCGACCCTGGCGTGGCTCCCCTTCCCGTTGGCGAAGAGCCTGTGCCGGTCGTGAGCCGCCTCGTAGCCGTCCAGGCTCACCCCCACCCGGACCTCAAGGCTGTCGAAGAGGCGCAGGTAGACGTCGTCCAGGCGCAGCCCGTTGGTCTGCACCCCCACGTGCACGCGCGTCCCGACGTCGGCGGCCGCGCTCCTGATCGCGCGCACGGCGTGGGAGATGAGCTCGGGGCCGGCCAGGAGCGGTTCCCCGCCGTGGAGGATGACCTCCACCTCCGCCAGTTCGTGGGTGAGGGCGTGCTCCGCGATGCGCCGCGCCGTCTGGTCGACGATCGCCTCGGACATGCGCCGCGGCTGGGCCTTCCAGGACTGGTCCGCCATCTCGTAGACGTAACAGTGCCGGCAGGCGAGGTCGCATCTGCTATGGATCTTCAGAATGAACTGCCGGAAAGCAGACGGACGCCATCCCGAAGCCACCAGCGCGACCACATCAAGTGTGGCCGGAAACGTGTTTTCGGGTGTCGGAATTTTTGACTCGATCTTCTCCAGCAAATGCGGCACACCTCTCTTGCGCCAATTCCATATCGCACCATTTGTTGCCATTAGTCAAGGGAACGGAGCAAACATCGCCCCAGCAATGCACCACGACCATACAGCCGGTCGGCTCTTTGGCCGTGACATCGACCGCCCTCCCGTTATCCTGGAGCCGTCTTTCGGGTATCACACGGCACGGTGCAAAGGCAGGAGCTGGTCAGCGTGCGCGATTGGCCGTCGAGCCTGGACACCGGCAGGCCGGCGGCCGCTTCCCCTCGGCGGTCCATTATGAGGATCCGCGACCGGTGTGATCTTGTTCGCGAATACCGCCATATACACGAAATGGCGGACGCGGATCACGGATTCGCCGGCCCGCCGGCTCACCGCCCCGGCCTGTTCCGCCGCATCGCACGCGTCAAGAGCTCAGTCGTAGCCGACATGGCGTCCCCGGCGAGGGGACGGAGACCGGAGGGGCACGATGGACCTGCATGAGCACCGGATTCCGGTGAGGGTGTTCTCGGAGCTGGCCGTCGGCGGCGGCGGTGCTCCCGCGGTCGGCCGGCTCGTCGCCGCCGAGTACAGCAAGCACGTGCTTCTCGTGCGAGGGGTGATGGAGAACGCCCGCGCGGCCGGCCACCCCCAGGCGCCCGCCGCCCGCCGCGCCTACGATCTGCTCGCCGCCGTCCAGCGCCGTCGCCCCGACGCCGTCGACGCCGTTCTCCGCCACTCACCGGTGGGTGCCTGGGCGCGACGGACCATCAGGATGCTCCGGACGGGCGACGGGGCCGCCGCGCCGGGACAGCTCGCGGCGCTCGCCGCCGCGGCGGCGATCCGCTCGGGCACGGCATGCGAGATCGACGTGCCCGCGGTGGACGGAGTGGTCACGCTTCCCTCGCTGGGCCAGGCGGTCCTGTCCCCGACCGTCTCCTGGGTCACGGTCGAGTGCACCCCGGACGGCGCCGAGGTGCTCGCCGACGGAGCGGTCGTCCGCATCCCCGACGACCCGGCGCGGGACGCCTCCGGGTGGAGGGGCCTGCGCTCGCTGTCCGCCGAGGCCGACGGCATGCCGCTGCGCCTGGTCGTCGACGACCTCGACCCGTACCGGATGCCGGAGACCGCGAACATCGGCGGGCGCCTCACCGAGGCCGAGACCTCGCGGTGGCAGGCGACGCTGAACGAGGCGTGGCACCTGCTGGTGCGCCACCACCGGGCCGTGGCCGAGGAGGTGATCACCGCGATCACGGTCCTCACCCCGCTGGTCGCGCCTCCCCGGGGCCTGTCGAGCTCGACGTCCCGCGAGACGTTCGGCTGCGTGGCCCTGTCCGCACCGCCGGACGCCGCCACGCTCGCGGTCACCCTGACGCACGAGACGCAGCACGCGAAGCTCTCGGCCCTGCTCGACCTCGTCCCCCTCACCCTGCCCGACGACGGCTCGCGCCACTACGCCCCCTGGCGCGACGACCCCCGCCCGATCCCCGGGCTGCTGCAGGGGGCGTACGCCTTCCTGGGCGTGGCCGGCTTCTGGATGCGCCAGTTCCCGCTGGAGAGGGGCGAGTCGGCCGTACGGGCGGGTGCCGAATTCGTCCGGTGGCGGGAGGCCGCGCGCGCGGTCACCACCACCCTGCTCGACAGCGGCAGGCTGACCGACCTCGGCGAGTCCTTCACCGCCGGGATGGCCCGGCGGCTCGACGACTGGGCAGACGAGGCGGTGCCCTCCGGCGCCCGCGATCTCGCCCGCGAACAGGCGGAGCGCCACCGGAACCGCTGGCACGGACGTCACGCCTGAGAAAGTGCCGGGTATCCGGCTGACCACTCCTGACCGGGGTCTTCGGTGCGGCACCGGGCCGTTTCGGTCCTGACCGGACCCTGCGGCTCGGCCTCCTCGCCGGCCGGCAGGCCCTGCCTCGGCGGCTCAGCCGGGGCGCACCTCCAGGCCCAGGGCCTCGGCGATCACCACGGCCTGCTGGACGTCGACGATCGCCCCCCGCACCTCGACGTTGAACGGGTCGAGAGAGGACAGCTCGCTGCCCCGCAGGTCGCAGCGGGAGAGCTTGGCGCTGTGGAGCCAGGCGCCCGTCAGGTCGACCCCGCGGAGGACGGCGCCCTCGCACCGCGCGCCGGTGAGGTCGGCCTCGCGCAACCGCACGTCGACGAACGAGGCGCTGTGCAGGTCGGCCCCGGGCAGACCGGCGAACGACCAATCTCCTCCGCTGACCTTCAGCAGGTCGAAGGTGCAGCGGTCGAACATGCTGCCGACGAACTTGCAACTGGTGAAGGTGGCATCGAAGAACGTGCAGCGGACGAAGGTGCAGTTCAGGAACGCCGTGTCGACGTGTGTGGAGGCGTTGAAGCGGACGTCGTGGAAGGTGCACTCGGAGAAGACCGCGCCCCGGCTCTCCGTCTCGGTCATGTCCATGTCGACGAAGGCGACCCGCTCGTGGCTCTGGCCCGACAGGTCGTCGCCGTACCAGTCTTCGGACGCGACAGTCGAGTGCGTCTCCGGCGCGGGACGGCCGTACTTGCGGTCAGCCACGCGCGGGCTCCGCAACGCTCGCGAGGAGGCGGGGGAGCCCGGCTCGCCCGCCACGGGCGCGGGGGTCACCGGTGAGGGCGACGGTCATGTGCTGGTGCCTTCCGTGTCGGTACCCGGCGTGCCGCCGGGTGGGTGAAGATCGGCCGACGTCACCGTAGCGTCGCCCTCCGACAATTCCACGCGGCGGCGGCCGGGCACGCTCGGCTTCTTCCGCCTCTTCACCGGCGGGCAGTCCCTCACCCTGCGGCACTTCGTCTGCTCCGAGACACCCGGCGCCGACGCGGCTGCGGCGTATGACACGTCAGCTGTTTCACGAGTTCATGGTGTGCCGGGCACGTCGGGCGGAGTGCACCTCCGAGAGCGGCAGCGGGACGAGATCGCGGCGGACTTGCAACGATCTACAAGTCTCTCCCCAGTGCCGGTCTCTAGCCTCGTCACCGGCCCTCGCCTCCGGCGTGGCAGGGCCGAGCCCGAAGACGCCGACGCCGACGCCGACGCCGACGAGGAGAAGATGTGATGAGGCCCGAGGACAACCGGTCGGCCGCCGCCGCGCGGATCAGCGACTGTCTGCGGGACGGCTCGACCAGGCTCGATCTGTCCGGTCTCGGCCTGGAGACGGTTCCCGAGCCGCTCGGCGACCTCACCCACCTGACCGAGCTCGACCTGGGTCGCAACGAGCTGACCGCCCTGCCCGGATGGCTGGGCGACCTCACCGCCCTCACCACGCTCTACCAGAACCGCAACGGGGCCGCCCCGCCCGGAACACTGAGCCACCTCACCCTCACCGCGCCCGACCTGGGACCTCTCCGAGGCCTGGATCACGGGGTTGCGGCTTCCCCCGCGCGGCGCGGCCTGACCCTGGTAGGGAGCTGGGTACGACGCGTGGTGACTCACCGACGATGACGGGCCCCGGCCGGACCCCGGCCATCGCGGCGGGCAGGCCGGCCGCCTCAAGCTCGGCGAGGGCGGCGTCGAGCCTGGCGGGCTGTCCGGTGAACCCCTCGGGGCGGAGAGTCGTCACCGCTTCCGGTCGTCGAACCAGCTGCCCACACGGCCGCAGCCGAGGCACACGTCGACGACGTGGTGGCCCGTCCTGCCGTCGTCCAGCGTGACCGGGGTGCGACGGTACTCCACGAACGTCGCGAAGTACTCGTCGCCGCACCACATGCATATGGCTTCCTCGCCCTCGTACCTGATCAGCTCCTCCAGCGGGGAACTCGCCCCCCGCCATTGGCAGCCCAGCCATTCACAGCCGTCGCATCGCCACCACAGCGCTTCCGGACGGCGCCGTGAAGGCCCGGCGAACGCCACGAGGTCACATGAGCAGCGGGGGCATCGCATGACGGTCCTCTCTCCGGCCGGCGGGAGCCGCCCTGCGTCATCATGACCGGCCGAATCGACGACGTCCTCTCCCACCTGTGCTCGCCGGACGGATCGCCGGGTGCGGGCGGTGCGACACCGCCCGCACCGGACCGAACCGAGCCGGGCCTCGCCGAACCCGACCGAACCAGGCCGAACCAAACCAGGCCGAACCCGACCGAGCCGAACCCGACCGGGCCGAACCGGACCGAGCCGGGCCGGGCCGAACCGGGCCTCGCCGGCCGCTTCAGGCGGCGGCGCGGACCGGTCGCGCGTCGCCCCGGCGGGAGGCCTCAGACGGCGGGCGGATCGAAGTCGAAGTCGAGCCGTTCGCCCCTCAGCGCCACCCTCGTGTCCGGGTGCTCCTCGCCCAGCACCCGCCGGTAGCGCTCGAAGGTGTCGGTCTCCAGTTCCCCGGCCTCCTCGCCGGCCCCTTCGGCCCGCAGGTCGACGATCAGGTTGTTCGCGCAGGCCAGGGTCAGCGGGTGGTCCACGCCCAGGAGTTCGCGCAGCTGGCCCAGGGTTTTCTCGCCCAGCCGCCTGGCCGAGGAGACCTCCCCCAGGGCGGCGAGGTCGCTGGCGAGGTTGATCGCGCAGGTGAGCGAGTAGTGGTGCTCGCGACCGAGGGTGCTGTCGAAGCCGTCCAGCGAGCTGCGGTCGAGCGCGGTGGCCTCCGCCAGGTTCCCGTTGACCCGCAGCAGCAGCGCCAGGTTCATGTCGCAGCCGAAGGTGAAGGGATGTTCCTGCCCGTACATCCGGGGGTAGCGCTCCGCGGTGTCGCGCAGCAGCTCCAGCGCCTCGGTGACCTCTCCCCTGGTGCGCAGCGCGTTGGCCAGGCACAGGGCGGCCGCGAGCGTGTCGGGGTGGTCGCGCCCGAAGATGCGCTCCTCCAGCTCGAACGTCCGCTGGGCGATCTCG
Organism: Streptosporangium fragile; assembly: GCF_039534445.1. Taxonomy (NCBI): domain Bacteria; kingdom Bacillati; phylum Actinomycetota; class Actinomycetes; order Streptosporangiales; family Streptosporangiaceae; genus Streptosporangium; species Streptosporangium fragile. The sequence goes on from NZ_BAAAVI010000013.1 coordinate 95,586, forward strand.
AACGCCTCGTCGATCAGCCCCGCCCGGCGTTTGGCGATGGACAGGTCCTTCGCCGTGCGAAGCGTCCAGGGGTGGTCGGCGCGCAGTTCCTGGACGCCGAACTCGTAGGCGTCCTGGCCGATGTCGCACGCCTCGGAGTAGTCGCCCCTGAGCCGGACGATGCGTGCCAGGCCGTTCCACGACGCGAGGACGACCAGCGGGCTCGACAGCGAGGTCGGAGAACGCTGCAGCGTGTAGAGCCTCCTCTGCAGTTCGAACGCCTTCGGGTAGTCGCCGAGCAGCATGTAGTCGACGGAGAGGTTGTTCATGACGCGCAGCGTCCGGCGGTGCTCGGGGCCGAACACCTCCTGGTGCCGGAGGAGCGACTCGTTGTCGTGCACCAGCGCGGCCTGGAAGTCGCCCTGCGTCCTGAGGTCGGCGCCGTGGCTGTTGGTGAGCAGGAGGGTCTCCTCGTGGTCGGGCCCGAGGACCGTCCGCATGCGCGCCAGGGTCTCGCGGTTCAGCTCGAAGGAGGCCCGGTAGTCGCCGAGCTCGCGCAGGACGATGCCGAGATGCCGCTGCGCGGACAGCACGTGCTGGTCATCGTCTCCGCTCTCGGCCTGCCACCTCTCGATGAAGCGCTCGGCGAGGTCGCGGGCCGACGTGTAGCCCCCCGACGAGTAGAGGAACCGCACGACGTCGAGGGCGAAGCGGCGGATGCGGGGGTCCCGGCTGACCTCCACCATCGCGGGCCTCATGTGGCTGATCAGCTCCCCGTAGCGCGGCCAGAGGCTGTTGTCGTCGGGCAGGCCCGGCGCCGCCGCCGCCAGCAGCAGGTGCACCTCGTGGCGGAAGGACAGGTGCTCCTCCCAGCTCAGCTCGTCGCGCAGGAGCGCCTGGACCAGCCGGTGCACCTGGATGGTCCGGTTGTCCGAGTCGATCCGCGCGAGGGCGTAGCGCCCCAGCTCCCTGATCGCCTTGCTCAGCAGGATCGGGTCGCTGAGGAGCGGGTTGAGGCGCGACCCCGCGGCGAGGTCGTGGGGCAGCGCCCCGAACACGTCACGGGGGATGGGGTCGGGCCCGAAGAAGGCGCAGCAGCGCAGGAGCTCCACGGCCTCGGGCAGCTTCGCCTTGAGCTGCGACACCGACAGCGACCAGGCCGCCGTCATGGACAGCGGGTAGTCGGACGCCTTGTTGGCGTCGAGCAGCCGGGCCGTCTGCTCCTCCAGCAGCCGGAGGTACTGGTCGACGGGCATCCCGGTCTCCGTCTGCAGGGCTCCCGCCTGCTCCAGCGCCAGTGGCAGGTCGCCGAGCTGCTCGGCCAGCCGGTTCCGGTCTTCGAGGCTGGTCGACCGGGGAACCCGCTTGCTGAGGAACTCGATGCTCTCCGCCCGGGTGAAGACGTCGACGGGCACGGTGTCGGCCACGCTCTGCCAGGCGTGGTTGCGTGAGGTGATCAGGACGTGCCCCGGGCCGCGCGGGATGATGTCGTTGATGTCCTCGGGCTGCTCGGCGTTGTCGAAGACGAGCAGCCACCGGGAGTACGGCTCACCGCGGCGCAGGGCGTCGAGCACGGCCTCGGAGGCGTCCTCCACGCCCATCGCGGCCGAGGAGGGCACCCCCAGGTGGGGGGCGAGCGCGGCCAGCGAGGAGCGCACCAGCATCGGCTGGTCGGCGGGGATCCACCAGACCAGGTCGTACTCGTGCCGGAAGCGGTAGGCGTACTCGATCGCGACGTGCGTCTTGCCGACGCCGCCGAACCCGTGGAGGGCGTGTGGCACCACCGCGGTGACCTCGGCGGTGACCCCGGTGTGCAGCTTGTCGAGAAGATCTTCACGGCCGGTGAAGTTCTTGTTCTGCTGCGGGACTTTGCCCCAGATTTGGGGCTGGCGCCTGGGCGCCCCGTAAATCCCTGAAGCCTCAGAAATGGACATGCGACCGCCTCCGCTGGCCCGATTCCGGTTCAGCCTAGACCGCCGGACGCGCCGGATGCATGCGCGGGGAAGTCAGAGTGTCATGACGGGACGCCAAATTCGGGATAGGACGTGAACCATTTTCTCGTTGTGATCGGGAAACAAACGCACGGCCGGGGTTACAAGCACGGGGCGGGCGTGGAAAGATGACGGCGTATGGGGTGCACACGGCCCGTATGACGCGCACGGGACGTGCTACGCGAGGGGGTCCGCATGGACGAGGAAGTCACCGCAGAGGATGCCGCTTTCGTCGGAGGCGGCCTCGTCGACGTGACCGGGCTGAGTTTGGCCGACCTTGACCGGGTCGACAATTTCCACCTTAAGCATGCATTACGGCGGATACTCGATGACGATAACACCGGACCGGTTGCCGGGTTCACATCCTCCATATGAAAGATCTTGACTTCCGTGCGGCCATGACGGGAAATAGAGTCTCATAAGGGACTGTTTCCCAGTGACCAGGGTGGCCCATGGACGACGACGACTGGCAACGGTTGATCGCCCAGCTCCGCAGGGGTGACTGCACCCCTTTTCTCGGGGCGGGAGCCTGTGCCGGAACGCTTCCCACCGGCTCCGCCCTGAGCAACCAGTACGCCCTGCACTACGGCTATCCGTTCGCCGACGTCCACAACCTCGCCCGCGTGATGCAGTACGGCGAGGCCGTGGTGCGGGATCCGGTGGATCTCAAGGAGACGGTCTGCAGACATCTGCGGTCGCACGGGAGTCCCGCCCCGGGCGATCCGGGGGAGCCGCACGGGCTGCTGGCCGGCTTCCCGGTGACGACGTTCCTCACGACGAACTACGACAACTTCCTGGCCGAGGCGTTGCGGGCGGAGGGCAAGGACCCGCACGTCGCCCTCTCCCCCTGGTGGGACACCGACCCCGCCGCCGCGCCGCCGCTGCCCGAGCCGACGGTGGAGCGGCCCCTGGTCTACCACCTGCACGGCAGCTGGTCGGAGCCCGCGTCGCTGGTGCTGACCGAGGCCGACTACCTGACCTACCTCGTCAACATGGTCGACGCCGTCGCGACCGACGGACGGCATCCGCTGCCGACCCCGGTCCTGCGGGCGCTGACCACGCGGCCCCTGCTCTTCGTCGGCTACAGCCTGCAGGACTGGACGTTCCGGGTGCTGTTCCACGGCCTGGCGCGCGGCACCCCCCGCAGCAACAAGCGGCGGCACGTGAGCGTGCAGCTGATGCCGCAGATCAACGGTTCCGCGCGCGACGCCGAGAGCAAGGCGAAACGCTACCTCACCCACTACCTCGACGGCTGGAACATCTCGATCTTCCTCGGGACCGCGTCGGAGTTCTGCACGGAGCTCCGGCGGAGAATGGGACGGACGACATGACGACCGCGACGCGCGCCGGCGACGGGACCGCCCGGCCGTACGTGGGGTTGCGCCCCTACGACCCGAGTGAGCACGCGCTGTTCTTCGGACGGGACCGCGAGGCCCGCGACGTGGCCACGATCTGGCAGGCCACCGGCCTGACCGTGCTGTTCGGGCCGTCCGGGGTCGGCAAGACGTCCCTTCTGCACGCGGGGGTCCTGCCCCGCCTCGAACCCGAGCGCGCCGACGTCCTTCCGGTCGCCCGCGTGTCGCCGCGCGGGATCACCTCGCTGCGCCCGAAGGTGTCCGGCAACCCCTACGTGCTGGCGCTGCTCTCGGCCTGGGCGCCGGAGCAGCCGCTGCCGGCGCTGGCCGGGCTCACGATCTCGGAGTTCCTGGCCCGGCGTCCGGAACGCACCGACAGGTACGGCGACCCGGTCCCCACCCTGGCGGCCGTCGACCAGGCGGAGGAACTGTTCGGCGGTCCGCTCGACCGCGAGGAGGAACGGGCCGCGCTCCTGCTCCAGCTGGCGGAGGCCGTACGGGACCATGACGGTCTCCACCTGCTGCTGTCCCTGCGCGAGGAGTACCTGGCCGCCGTCCTGCCGCACGAGCGCCCCCTGGGCCGTGGCTCGCGGGCCCGGTTCCACCTGTCACCCCTCACCCGTGCGGCGGCGCTGGACGCCACGACGAGGCCGCTGGAGCGCACCGGCCGGTTCTTCGCCCCGGGCGCCGCCGAGAGGCTCGTCGACGACCTGCGTACCGTCACGATCTCCAATGACGAGGGGCGGGAGACCACGCTGACGCTGAACACGGTCGAGCCGGTCCAGCTCCAGGTCGTCTGCTCGGCGCTGTGGGAGTCGCTGCCGCCCGCCTCGCGGGAGATCACCGTGGAGCACGTGAACCTGCACGTGAACGTCGACCGGTTCCTGGTCGGCTTCTGCGAGCGCATGCTGGGGCAGGTCGCGGACGAGTGCGGGGTGACCGCGGGCGAGATCCGGTCGTGGCTCCGCGACGTCTTCGTCACCGAGCACGGCACGCGCAACACCGTCTACGAGGGCCTGCACGAGACGGCCGGCATGCCGAACCACGTCGCCAAGGCGCTGGAGGACCGTCACGTCCTCCGGGGCGAGCACCGGCTGGGGGTCCGCTGGTACGAGCTGCAGCACGACCGCCTGATCGGCTCGGTGCGCCGGGCGCGGCCTCCGGCGACCTGCCTCGACGACGCGCGGGCGGCGCTGGCGCGGCGGAGCTGGGAGGCCGCGCGCCGGCTCGCCGAGGAGGCGATGCGTACCTCGGCGGTCGGCGAGACGTGGGTGCGGGCGGAGGCCCTGGTGGTCCTGGGAGAGGTCGCGGCGGCGCAGGGGGAGGCGGAGCTCGCCCGGAGCCGGTTCGAGGAGGCGGCGGAGTTGTTCGCGACGCTCCAGCGGTTCACCGGGGTGGCCGCCGCGCTGACCGCGGAGGGGCGGCTCTGGCTGGCGCAGGGCCGGTACACCACCGCGGTGGAGCGGCTGCGTGCCGCTCTGTCGTGGGTGCCCAACGACCTGTCCGCGCAGCTGGCGCTCGGGCAGGCGCTGTGGCATCTCGGGCAGCCGCGCGCCGCCCTCGCGCTTCTCAACGGTGCCGTGGCGCTCGCGGGCGAGCCTCCGGCCGAGGCGATCGCGCTGCGGGGCGAGATACTGGCCGACCTCGGGAGGGCCGGCGACGCCCTGCGGGACCTGGAGCGCGTGCGCGAGCACCAGCGGCCGGGCACGGTGGCCGCCCGCGCGCTGGCCCTGGCCCTGACGCAGCGGTTCGACGCCGCGGAGCAGGAGATCCTCGACGCGGTCGCCGGGGAGTCCGGCAGCGGGCCGGTCCTGCTGCGGGCCGCGCGCGTCCACGCCCTGCTCGGCCGGTCGTCCTCGGCGGTGGCCCTGGCCACCCGGGCGCTCGGCGCGGTCACTCCCGGGCTTCCACCGCATCTGCGGAAGCAGGCCGAGGAGCTTCTCCCGAAGACGGCGTGACATCCGCCCTGGCCGCCTCCCATATGTGCTCGAACTGGTCCACCCAGTAGGTGTACCAGCGCTCGTCCCGGCCGCGCGTCAGCTCCAGGTGCATGCGCGCGGAGGTCGACGGATTATGAAAACCGTGGACCTCCACGATGATTCTCCCCTTGGGGGTTTCCGGGTCGAAGAGCACCAGGCTGAATCCCGGGCTGTAGGCGAGAAGGCGGTAGTCGAATCGGCCCACGGTCTTCCAGCCGTTCATCAGCCGGAGGCGTTCCATCACGCTGTCCAGCGCGGCGGGAAGTCTCTGCACGGGAAACTCGATCGAATCGTCGAGCTGCCTGGACGCCTGCCGTACGGCCTCCTTCTCCTTGAAGTCGAGAACGACGATCCGGACGGCCCCTCCCTCGCGGGCGAGCACGGTGTTGCGCATGAGCTCGCAGGTCTGGGCCGAGAGCAGGTTGACCGCGGACGGCGCGAAGATCCGGACGTCCCGCACGTCGGCGAACGTCGACGCCAGCGGCGCCGTGTCGTACACCGACCGGTCGTGCAGGAGCTGGGAGGGCGTTTGCGGGGGGTCCGCCGGGAGGGTGATCCGGTAGATGAGAAGACCGACTCCGGACAGCAGCACGGCCCATCTGAGATTGTCGTTGAGCTCGTCGCTGAAGATTGACAGAAAGGCGAAGGCGAAGACGACGACCGTGAGGGCGTACGCGTCGATGTGCTGCCGAGCCTTGAAATCATTTCCGATTCGCCGCAGCCAACGCATGTCGACCCCCAGTCGTCGGGCGTTGTCAGCATTCTCATGCCCATTGTCGGGCATTCGGATCACACCGGCCATCGCGTTTCACGCGGTATACGTATCAATGTGATAAGCCCCGGTTACGGGAAACCGGGGCCGGGGCCTATGGTGCGGGACGGACGCCCGCCTACGCGGCGGCGCGGCGGCGCTGCCACAGGGCGTCGACGGCGAGGGCCCCGCCGCCGCTGAAGGCGATGGCCAGGGTGCCGGCGGCGAGGGCGAGGACGAACTCGTAGCCGCCCTTGTCCGCCGCGAAGCCGTTGGCGCCGTGGACGAAGACGATGGCGCCGAGCATGTCGATCACGAGCAGGGTGCCGAAGACGGGCAGGGCGGCGCCCAGGATGAGGGCGATGCCCCCGACGACCTCGAGGACGGCGACGGCCGGAGCGGCGACGCCCGCCAGCGGGATGCCCACCGACTCGAAGAACGCCGTGGTCTGGGCCAGCCCCATGGTCGCGAACTTCTGCCAGCCGTGGACCAAGAAGATCACGCCGAGGGCGATCCGCGCGAGCAGCAGGGCATACGGTCGCGCCTGGTCAAACATGGTGACTCCCTCTTGTCATTCGAATTTGCACCAAACCCTAGCGGATGGTTCAAATTTGAACAAACGATAGAATGTTCGGGTGAAGGACACGAGATGGCTCAGCGAGACCGAACTGGACGCATGGGTGGCCTACGTCACCGCCACACACCTGCTTGAGCGTCGCGTCGAGGAACAGCTGAAAGCCGCCTCCGGTCTGACCCATGCCCAGTACGAGATCCTGGCAAAACTGTCCCTCTCCCCCGCCAGGCGGATGCGGATGACCGAGCTGGCCCGCCAGGTCGTGGTGTCCAAGAGCGGGCTCACCTACCAGATCGGGCAGTTGGAGAAGAGAGGGCTCGTCGAGCGGACGACCTGCCCGTCGGACGACCGGGGTGTCCTCGCCGTGCTGACCGACGAGGGTGTGCGCTGCCTGGAGCGGACGGCGCCGGGGCACGTGGCCGTCGTCCGCGCCTTCCTGATCGACCAGCTCACCCCGGAGGAGGTCGAGACCATGAGACGCATCATGACGAAGGCCACCGCCGCGATGGAGTCGGCCTCCGGCCACGCGTTCCGCTCGGCGCCCCCGGCTCCGGGCGCCTGACATCCCGGGCGGCCGGGGACGCGGACAGCCCGGTGCGGCTCGCGCGGGGGCATGCCGCGCGAGCCGCACCGGCTCAGCGCCGCACCACCGGGTCAGGCGGGGGTGCAGCCGACCGAGGAGGGCGCCGCGTTGGCCCCGGTCCAGGTGCCGGTGAAGCCGAAGGAGGTCGAGGCGCCCGGGGAGAGGCTGCCGTTGTGGGAGACGTTCTTGACCGAGACGTTCGCCCCGCTCTGGGTGTGCAGGCCGTTCCAGAGCTGGTTGACGGTCTGCCCGCCGGGGAAGGACCACGCGGCCGTCCAGCCCGTGATCGCCGCGGCGCCGGTGCTCTTGACGGTCACCTCGGCCTGGAAGCCGCCCTGCCAGGAACTGACGATCTTGTAGGTCGCGGTGCAGGCCGCGCCGCCGGTCGGCGTGACCGTCGGGGTGGCCGTGGGCGTCACGGTCGGCGTCGGGGTGACGGTGGGCGGCGGGGCCGCCATGGCCAGGTCGTAGGCGCGCTGCGGCACGAACTGCCCGGCCGCGGCGATACAGCCGTCGGCCTCACCCGGCAGTTTGATCCAGAGATAGGCGTCGATCATGGAGTCGCCGGTGGCGTCGGTGCTCGGCGTGCCGATGGCCCGGCCGGACGGGTCGCACCACTCACTGCCCTGCGGGCCCTTGCCGTTGCGGCTGGTGTCGATCACCGCGCGGAGCCGGGAGACGCCGGTCGCGGAGATGACGCTCTTGGCGTACGCCACCTCGGTGGAGGTCCAGCGGTAGTTGGAGACGTTGAGGGAGATGCCGTCCGCGCTGCCCGCGACGTCGGCGGCGTTCAGGCGGGCGGCGGCCTCGGCGGCGGAGAGCCACCCGGAGTGCCCTATGTCGAAGTAGACCTTCGCCGCGGACGAGCCGGCCTTCAGCCTCTTGCCCGCGTACGCCATGGAGGCGTTGGTCTCCTGCTGCTGGGCGGAGCTCATGCAGTTGGTCATGATCGGGAGCACGTCGGGCTCCAGGATGATCGAGGCGGGACGGCCCTGGAGGCCCGCCGCGATCTCGTCGATCCACTGCCGGTAGGCCGTGTGGCTGGGCGCGCCGCCGGAGCTGGCACCACTGCAGTCCCGGTTGGGGATGTTGTAGACGACGAGGATCGGGATCTTGCCCGCGCTCGCCGCCGCTCCGACGAACGCCGACACCTCCCCGCGCACGGTGGAGGTGTTGGTGGCGGTGAACCAGCGGCCCTGGGGCACGGCGGCGATCCGGTCGCGGATGACCGGCGCCCGGGAGTCTCCCGGGTTGGCGGCGACCCACTTGGCCGCGTTGGTCTCCGGGTCGACGTAGAAGGGCGAATCGGCCGCGGAGGCGCCCGAGGCGGCGATGACCGCGACACCGGACGCGACCACCAGAGCCGCGCAGAGCGCGGCCGGAACTGACCTTCTTGGCATGGACGGGCTCCTTCGAGGGGGGCATGGGAGCGCTCCCACCATAGGCGGGCCGCTCGTTCCGCACGCAACCCCCGAACGCCCGCCCCTCGCTTCCGCCCACGCTGACCTGTGCGGACGCCCGCCCCACCCGGTGAAAGTTTCAGGACTCCCCCGCGTGTCCGGCCCGGACCTCGGCCCCGGTGGCGGGCACCGCGGAGACGGACCCGGCCGGCTCGCCGTGGCCGGAGCGGGCAGGGCACCGCCACGCGCGCTTCCCGCCCCGGGGAGCGCGCTCCCCGGGGCGGCCGGCCCGTACGGCCGCCCGGAGGCCAGCCGCGACGGGGCGGCCCGCGGCGGCCGCGGGCCGCCCCGCGTGCCTCCGCGCTCAGAGGCCGGACAGACCCAGCTCCCGGGCGATCAGCATGCGCTGGACCTCGCTGGTGCCCTCCCCGATCTCCAGGATCTTGGCGTCGCGGTAGAAGCGGCCGACCGGGTACTCGTTCATGAAGCCGTAGCCGCCGAAGATCTGGGTGGCGTCGCGGGCGTTGTCCATGGCGGCGTTGCTGGAGACGAGCTTGGCGATGGCCGCCTCCCTCTTGAAGGGCTCACCCGCCAGCATCTTCTCGGCCGCGTGGTAGTAGGCCAGGCGGGCGGTGTGGGCGCGGACCTCCATGTCGGCGATCTTGAACTGGATGGCCTGGTAGTGGCCGATGGGGTGGCCGAAGGCCCGGCGCTCGCGGACGTAGCGCAGGCACTCGTCCACGCAGCCCTGGGCCAGGCCGACCGAGAGGGCGGCGATCGCGATGCGGCCCTCGTCGAGGGTCTGCAGGAACTGCGCGTAGCCCCGGCCGCGCTCGCCGAGGAGGTTCCGTGCCGGGACGCGGCAGCCGTCGAAGGAGAGCTCGCGGGTGTCGGAGCAGTTCCAGCCGACCTTGGAGTACTTCTTGGAGACGGTGAACCCCGGCGTGCCGGCCGGCACCAGGATCGTGCTGATCTCCCTCTTGCCGCCGGCGCCCTCACCGGTGATCGCGGCCACGCCGACCACGCCGGTGATGTCGGTGCCGGAGTTGGTGATGAACGCCTTCGTGCCGTTGATCACCCACTCGTCCCCGTCCAGCACGGCGGTGGTCCGCATGCCGCCCGGCACGTCGGAGCCGCCGCCCGGCTCGGTGAGGCCGAAGGCGCCCAGCATCTCGCCCGAGGCCAGCCGGGGCAGCCACTCGGCGCGCTGCTCCGGCGTGCCGAACCGGTAGATCGGCATCGCGCCGAGCGAGACCGCGGCCTCCAGAGTGATCGACACGCTGGAGTCGACCCTGGCCAGTTCCTCCAGGGCCAGGCAGAGCGCGAAGTAGTCGCCGCCCATGCCGCCGTACTCCTCGGGGATCGGCAGCCCGAACAGGCCCATCGCGCCCATCTGCCGCACGATGTCGTAGGGGAACTGCTCGCGTTCGTAGAGGTCCCCGATGACCGGGGCCACGACGTCGCGGGCGAACGCCTCGACGGTCTTGCGCAGCTCTTCGTACTCGTCGGCGAGCTTGGGCATGGTCACTCCTTGACGTCTCGATCGGTCGCGCGGCGCGCCGGGCCCGCGCCCAGGGCCTGGACGACCCGGGAAGGGCTGGGGCGGCCGAGCTCGGCCGCCAGCCAGGTACTGGTCGCCACCAGCGATTCGAGGTCCAGGCCGGTCTCGACACCGAGACCGTGCAACATCCAGACCAGGTCCTCGGTGGCGAGGTTGCCGGTGGCGCTCTCGGCGTACGGGCAGCCGCCGATGCCGCCGGTGGAGGCGTCGACCACGGTCACACCCGCCCGCAGGGCGGCGAGGGTGTTGGCGAGCGCCTGGCCGTAGGTGTCGTGGAAGTGCACCGCGAGCCGGGACGGGTCGCCGAAGGCGTGGATCAGCGCGGCGACGTGGCCGGGTGTGCCGACGCCGATCGTGTCGCCGAGCGACAGCTCGAAGCAGCCGAGGTCGAGGAGCCTGCGTCCCACGGAGACGACCTGGCCGATCGGCGTCGGCCCCTCCCACGGGTCGCCGCAGCACATCGAGACGTACGCCCTGACCCTCAGGCCGTGGTCCAGCGCCCGCGCGACCACGGGTTCGAACATCTCGAACTGCGACTCCAGCGTGCGGTTCAGGTTCTTGCGCGCGAACGTCTCGGTGGCGCTGGCGAAGACCGCGATCTCCTCGACGCCGTGTTCGAGGGCCCGGTCGAGGCCGCGCTCGTTGGGCACGAGCACCGGGTAGCGCACGCCGGGGACCCGTTCCAGGCGCGTCAGCAGTTCCGCGGCGTCGGCGAGCTGGGGCACCCATTTCGGGTGCACGAAGCTGGTGGTCTCGATCACGCGGTGCCCGGCGGCGGCCAGCCGGGCGACGAACTCGGCCTTGACCTCGACGGGGACCACCGCGGCCTCGTTCTGCAGCCCGTCGCGCGGTCCGACCTCGTAGACCGTGACCCGCTCGGGCAGCCCCGCCGCGGCGACCGCGTACGGCTCGCGCATCACGCCTCCCCCTCCCGCCGGACCACGGCCAGCACGGCGTCCATGGCGACCGCCTGGCCGGCGCGGGCCGGCAGCTCGGCGATCACGCCCTCGATCGGCGCGGTCACGACGTGCTCCATCTTCATCGCCTCGACGATCAGCAGCGGCTGCCCCTCGGCGACCCGGTCCCCGGCCGCCGCCTTGACCACGAGGACGGTGCCGGGCATCGGGCTGCGGACGACCCCGTCCGCGAGGGCGCCCGCGCCCGCCCGGTCGGCGGGGTCGCCCAGGTGGTGGCGGGTGAGCGCCCAGGCGTGCCCGTCGCGGGCGAGCCAGACCGTGTCGCCGTCCCTGGCCGCGGCGTAGCGCCGGGTGGTCTCGCCGAGGGTGACCAGCAGGTCGTCGCCCTCGGCGGCGAGCCTGGCCCGGACGATCCCCCGCGGCGCGCCCGCGCCGGGGTGGCGGGCTCCGTCCGCGGGCGGGCCGGTCTCGGGAGCCCCGGAGACGGGCGGGCCGGTCTCGGGGAGGCGGACCTCGGCCCCGGAGGCGGGCAGACCGCGCACCCGCAGTTCGGCGACGCCGTCGCGGGTGTCCAGGCGGTAGACGGTCCACGCGGCCTCACCCAGGCGCCAGCCGTCGGGGACGTCCCACGGGTCGGCGGGGGCGGCGGGGACGTGCTCCTGGTGCAGGGCCAGGGCCGCGGCGGCGAGGACGTCGGCGGGGACGGGGCCGTGCGCGACGAGCTCGTCGAGGTGGCGCTCGACCAGGCCGGTGTCGAGGGCTCCGGCCAGCACGTCGGGGTGGTTGAGCAGGGCGCGCAGGAAGGCGACGTTGGTGGGGACGCCGAGCACGGCGGTGGCCGCGAGCGCGCCGTCGAGCCGCCGCAGGGCGCTCGCCCGGTCCGGCCCCCAGGCGATGATCTTCGACAGCATCGGGTCGTAGTCGCTGCCGACGGTGCCGCCGGCCAGCAGGCCGGAGTCGACGCGGACACCGGCGGGCTCGCGCAGGGCGAGCACCCGGCCGCCGGTCGGCAGGAATCCCCGGGAGGGATCCTCGGCGTAGACGCGGGCCTCGACGGCGTGACCGTCGAGACGCACCTCGTCCTGGGTCAGCGGGAGCGGCTCGCCGGCCGCCACCCGCAGCTGCAGCTCGACCAGGTCCAGGCCGGTGACCAGCTCGGTGACGGGGTGCTCGACCTGCAGGCGGGTGTTCATCTCCATGAAGTAGTAGTCGGCGGTGGAGCCCTGGACGATGAACTCGACCGTCCCGGCGCCGACGTAGCCGACGGATCTGGCCGCCTCGACCGCGGCGGCGCCCATGCCCGCCCGGGTGGCCGCGTCGAGCAGCGGGGAGGGGGCCTCCTCGACGATCTTCTGGTGCCGGCGCTGGAGGCTGCATTCGCGCTCGCCCAGATGGATGACGTTGCCGTGCGCGTCGGCCAGCACCTGGATCTCGATGTGCCGGGGGTTCTCCACGAACCGCTCGATCAGCAGGGTCGCGTCGCCGAACGCGGCGGCGGCCGTGCGGCGGGCGGACTCCAGCGCGTCCGGCAGCTCCGCGGCCGAGCGCACGAGCACCATGCCCTTGCCGCCGCCGCCCGCCGAAGGCTTGATCAGCGCGGGGAACCCGACGCGCCGGGCGGCCTCGACGAGATCGTCGCCGGGCTCGGCCCCGCCGGGGACGACGGGGACGCCGGCCGCGGCGACGGTGGCCTTGGCCCGGATCTTGTCGCCCATGGCCTCGACGGCCCCCGGCGGCGGGCCGACGAAGACCAGCCCGGCCTCGGCGCAGCGCCGGGCGAAGGCCGGGTTCTCGGCCAGGAAGCCGTAGCCGGGATGGACGGCCCGGGCGCCGGTGGCCGCCGCGGCGGCGAGGATGCCGTCGACGTCGAGGTAGCCGCCGGGGAGCCGCACCGCGACGTCGGCCTCCCGGGCGTGCCGCGCCCCGGCGTCGGCGTCGCTGTACACGGCGACGGAGCGGATGCCCAGCCTTCTGAGGGTGCGGGTGATCCGCAGGGCGATCTCGCCGCGGTTGGCGACGAGGACGGTGTCGAACATCCGGTGGGGTGCTGCCGAGTGGGTCATGGGTGCGGTCACATCCGGAAGACGCCGTAGCCGACGGGGTCGAGGGGGGCGTTGGCCGAGGCGGACAGGGCCAGGCCCAGGACGGTGCGGGTGTCGAGGGGGTCGATGACCCCGTCGTCCCAGAGGCGGGCGGTGGAGTAGTAGGGGTTTCCCTGCTCCTCGTACTGCCTGCGGATGGCGTCGGGGTCGGCGTCGCCCACCGTGGACAGCACGTTGGCGGCCTGCTCGCCGCCCATCACGGAGATCCGGGCGTTCGGCCACATCCACAGGAACCGGGGCGAGTACGCGCGCCCGGCCATGGCGTAGTTGCCCGCCCCGAACGAGCCTCCGATGACGACGGTGAGCTTGGGCACCCGGGCGCAGGCGACCGCGGTGACCATCTTCGCGCCGTGCTTGGCGATGCCGCCCGCCTCGTACGCCTTGCCGACCATGAACCCGCTGATGTTCTGCAGGAAGAGCAGCGGGGTGTTGCGGCGGTCGCACAGTTCGATGAAGTGCGCGCCCTTGAGCGCGGACTCGGCGAACAGGATGCCGTTGTTGGCGATGATCCCGACGGGGTGGCCGTGGATGCGGGCGAAGCCGGTGACGAGCGTGGGGCCGTACTCGGCCTTGAACTCCCCGAACCTGCTGCCGTCGACGATGCGGGCGATGATCTCGCGGACGTCGTACGGCGTGCGGGTGTCGGCGGGGACGATCCCGTAGAGGTCGCGGGGGTCGTGCGCGGGCTCCGCCGCGGGGGCGCGCTCCCACGGGCAGGGGGTGCGCGGCGCGAGAGTGGAGACGATGTCGCGGACGATCCGCAGCGCGTGCCGGTCGTCGTCGGCCAGGTGGTCGGTGACGCCGCTGACCCGGGCGTGCAGGTCGCCGCCGCCCAGCTCCTCGGCGCTGACCTCCTCGCCGGTCGCGGCCTTCACCAGCGGCGGGCCGCCGAGGAAGATCGTGCCCTGGTTGCGGACGATCACCGCCTCGTCGCTCATCGCCGGGACGTACGCGCCGCCCGCGGTGCAGGACCCGAGGACCGCGGCGATCTGCGGGATGCCGCGCGCCGACATGGTGGCCTGGTTGTAGAAGATCCGGCCGAAGTGCTCGCGGTCGGGGAAGACCTCGTCCTGCCGGGGCAGGAAGGCGCCGCCGGAGTCGACCAGGTAGATGCACGGCAGGTTGTTGTGGAGGGCGACCTCCTGGGCCCGTAGGTGCTTCTTGACGGTGATCGGGTAGTAGGTGCCGCCCTTGACGGTGGCGTCGTTGGCGACGACCACGCACTCGCGCCCGGAGACACGGCCGACACCGGTGATGATCCCGGCGGCGGGGGCCTCGTCCCCGTACATCCCGTTGGCGGCCAGCTGGGAGAGTTCCAGGAAGCGCGAGCCGGGGTCGAGCAGGGAGTCGACGCGGTCGCGGGGCAGCAGCTTGCCCCGGGAGACGTGACGGGCGCGCGACCTCTCCGGGCCGCCCAGCCCGGCGACGGCGACGCGCTCCCGGAGCTCCGCGGCCAGGCGCTCGTTGACCTCGGCGTTGCGCTTGAAGTCTTCGCCTCCCGGGTCGCAGGTGCTTCGCAGCACCGGCCAGCCACTCATGCGCGCCCCTCCCCCGGCCCCATCGCCGCTGGGTTAACGGTCACTAACTGCACCGCCGATGTTAGTCATCATTAACGCCACCGTCTACCATGCGAGGGTGACGACTGCCCAGACCTCTACCCGCAATCGCGGCTCACGGCGCGCGGAGATCCTGGACGCGGCCGCCGGACTGTTCGCGGCGCGCGGCTTCCACGGCGTCTCCATCGAGGACATCGGCGGCGCGGTCGGCACCTCGGGCCCCGCCCTCTACCGGCATTTCAGCGGCAAGGAGGCCCTGCTCGCGGAGATGCTGCTCGACGTCAGCGAGCGCCTGCACACCTCGGCGACGCGCCGGGTGACCGAGGCGCCCGACGCCGAGCACGCGCTGGACTCCCTGCTCCAGGGGCATGTCGAGTTCGCGCTCGACCACCCGGCGCTGATCACCGTGCACGACCGCGAGCTGGGCAGCGTCCCCGAGCCCGCCAGGCGGCGGATCCGCCGGCTGCAGCGGCTCTACGTCGAGGAGTGGGTGACCGTGCTGAGCGAGCTCTACCCCGGCTGCCCGCCGCCGCGCCTGCGCGCCGCGACGCACGCCGTCTTCGGGCTGCTCAACTCCACCCCGCACAGCGCGGACGAGCTGCCGCCCGCGACGATGGCCGAGCTACTGCGGAGCATGGCGCGCGCCGCGCTGGCCGCCGCCCAAAGTTAGCGACTGCTAACACGTCTCGAGCCGCGCCGATCGACCCGGCACCCCGGGCCGCGGCCGGTGGTCTCAGCGCGCGGCCGCGCCGGAGGCGTGCGGCGGGGTGGCCAGGACCGTGCACGGCGCCTCGCGCAGCAGCGCCTGGCAGACGGGGCCGACGGGGAGATCGGCCGGGTCGTCACTCTCCCGGCGCGGGATCACCAGCAGATCCGACCGGTCGGCCGCGTGGCGCAGCACCTCCAGGTGCGGGCTCGTCTCGACGGCGGTCTCCACCTGCACCTGGGGATACTTCTCCTCCCACACCGCGACGTTGGTGTTGAACCGTACGGCCGCCTCGCGGGTGTCCACGCAGTCCTCCGGGCAGAGGCAGATCGCCAGCAGCGACGCCTTGCGCAGCCTCGCCTCCTCGAAGGCGAGGCCGAGCTCGGCCGATTCCAGGCTCGCGTCCTGCACGCCGATCGCCACGCGGTCCGCGCGGGGATGGCCGGGCTCCCTGACGACGGCGACCGGGCAGCGGGAGTACGCGACGGCCTGGAGGGTGGCGGAGCCGATCCGCAGCTCGTCGAAGCCGCCCGCGCCGCGCGGACCGATGACGATCATCTCGGCGATGCCCGACGCGCCCACCAGGGCGGCCCCCGGCGACCCCTCCACCAGCCGGCCCCGCACCGGCCACCGGGGGGCCAGGTCGTGCGCCATGATCAACCCCATGTCCAGGACGTGCCGGCCCATGCGCTCCACGACGTCCGTGGCCTCGGGAGTGACGGAGAGCATGGGGTAGGGCGACTGCCAGGCGTGGCAGACGAGCAGCGGGATGAAGCGCAGGTGGGCCTCCTCGACGCCCCACCGCAGGGCCCGTCTGCTCTCCGGTGACCCGTCGAATCCGACCACCACCGGCTGTTCGTCGTCCTGTACGCGCATTGCGGCTCCTCTCCCGCGTCGCTCACCTCCATACTTCTCTGATCCATCCGCCGTGAAAGGTGGCCTTTCACAAGACTTTCCTTGTTTTACGGCTCGCGCCCGCAAAGACGCTTCCGCCGATCACGACACCGAGCGCCCCGCCGGGTGCCGGGCGGCAAATCCGAAACGTGCCATGACGGCCTGTCCGATAGTGCCGATCCGCTGACTCTGCGACATCAAAGCCGTCAAGGTTGAGGACGGGATCCATCGGGAGGGACATAATCGAGCTGTGGCGCGCGACACTGTTGAAACCCACTTCACCGAGGCCGTGACCGCCCTGTCCCCCGGGGCGCCGCGCGATCCCGCCCTGCCCGTACGGGAGGGCACGGGCCTCACCGGGAGCCGCTGCCGGGAGCTGTTCGAGTTCCAGCTCGGCAGCAGGCTCCTCGACGTCACCGCGCGCTGGCTGCGCGAGCAGGGCCAGGGCTTCTACACCATCGGCTCGGCCGGGCACGAGGGCAACGCCGCGATCGCCGCCGTGCTGCGCGCCACCGACCCCGCGCTGCTGCACTACCGTTCGGGCGCCTTCTACCTGACCCGGTCCGCCATGGCGGGCCGGCTGCCCGAGGAGGGGATGCGCGACGTGCTGCTCGGCCTGACCGCCGCGGCCGAGGAGCCGATCGCGGGCGGGCGGCACAAGGTCTTCGGCCACCCCGACCTGGCGGTGATCCCGCAGACCTCCACGATCGCCAGCCACCTGCCGCGCGCGGTGGGCGTGGCCTTCGCCATCGAGCGCGCCCGCCAGCTCGGCGTGCCGGGCCCGTGGCCGGCCGACGCCGTCGCGGTCTGCAGCTTCGGCGACGCCTCGGTCAACCACGCCAGTGCCCTGACGGGCCTCAACACCGCCGCCTACGGCTCCTACCAGGGGCTCGCGCTGCCGGTCCTGTTCGTCTGCGAGGACAACGGGCTCGGCATCAGCGTGCGCACCCCGAGCGGCTGGGTGGCGGCCTCCCACCACCCGCTGCTGCGATACTTCGAGGCCGACGGGTGCGACCTCGCCGAGGTGTACGACGCGGCGCTGGCCGCCGTGGCGCACGTCCGCGCGCACCGGTCCCCGGCCCTGCTGCACATCAGCACCGTCCGGCTGATGGGGCACGCGGGCTCCGACGTGGAGCTGTCCTACCGGACCAAGCGCGAGATCAACGCCGACCTGGAGCGCGACCCGCTCGTCGCGACCGCCCGGCTACTCGTCGAGGCCGGTCTGGTCACCCCGGACGAGCTGCTCCTCCGCTACGAGACGACCCGCGAGCACCTGTTCAAGATGGCCATGGAGAGCTCGCGGCGGCCCCGGCTGGTCTCCGCCGTCGACATCACGGAGCCGCTGGCCCCCCGCACCCCCCAGGCGGTCGCCGCGGCCAGCACGGCGGTCTCGTCCGACGCGCGGAGCCGGGCCTTCGGCGGGCGGCTTCCCGAGCAGGAAGGGCCGCTCACCCTCTCCCAGGCCATCAACCGCACCCTCACCGACGTCCTGGCCGCCCACCCCGACGTGCTGGTCTTCGGCGAGGACGTCGCGCGCAAGGGCGGCGTCTACGGGGTCACCCGGGGCCTGCAGAAGCGCTTCGGGCTGGGCCGGGTGTTCGACACCCACCTCGACGAGCAGGCCGTGCTCGGCCTGGCGCTCGGCTCGGGGGTCTCCGGCCTGCTGCCGGTGCCCGAGATCCAGTACCTGGCCTACCTGCACAACGCGCTCGACCAGATCCGCGGCGAGGCCGCGACGCTCTCGTTCTTCTCCCGCGGCGCCTTCCACAACCCGATGGTGGTGCGCGTGGCCTCCTATGCCTACCAGAAGGGCTTCGGCGGCCACTTCCACAACGACAACTCCGTTGCCGCGCTGCGCGACATTCCCGGCCTGGTGGTGGCCTCCCCGGCGCGGCCCGATGACGCCGCCTCGATGCTCCGCACCTGCCTGGCCGCCGCCCGCGTCGACGGCAGCGTCTGCGTCTTCCTGGAGCCCATCGCCCTGTACAACACCCGCGACATGTTCGAGGACGGCGACAACGGCTGGCTCGCGCCGTACGTCCCCCCGGCCCGCTGGGCGGAGACGCACATCCCGGTCGGGCGCGCCCGCAGCTACGGTGACGGCCGCGACCTGACCATCGTGACCTTCGGCAACGGGCTGCGGATGAGCCTGCGCGCCGCGGTCAGGCTCACCGCCGAGGGGCACAGCTGCCGGGTGCTGGACCTGCGCTGGCTCTCCCCCCTGCCGGTGGAAGACCTGATGCGCGCCGCGGAGCTCACCGGCAACGTGCTGATCGCCGACGAGACCCGCCGCACCGGGGGCGTCTCCGAGGGCATCGTCACCGAGCTGCTCGACGCCGGCTTCACCGGCAGGATCACCCGGGTGGCCTCGGCCGACAGTTTCATCCCGCTCGGTGAGGCGGCCAAGCACGTGCTGCTGTCGGAGGCCGAGATCGAGGCGGCCGCCCGCAAACTGCTCGGCTGACCGGGTCGAGCCGGGGCGGAGCCCGTTCGACGGCCGGGCCGGGCCGGGACAGAAACGGCTGCCGGTGGTGCCACGACCGGCCACCGGCGGTGACCCCCGGCTCGGGTCACCGGGCCGGAACGCGATGCCGGACCACTCCGTCGGGGTGCGGAGCCGGAACTCGCGAAACCCTGACGCGATCACCGCCGAACGTGTTCAATTGGCTCCGTTCCGTCACGGCCATGCCCTCGGCCGGCGGTAGTCCTCCCCTCCATCCCCCCGATCAGGAGGTAGCATGCCCGGCGTGGCGATCAGAACCACCGGTCAGCGCATCGCGGACCTGGAAGCCTGGGCCTTCAGGCACGATTCGGAGTTCGCCGGCCTCAAGGAGAGGCTGGACGATCTCCCCGCGGTCATCCGGGAGGAGGTCATGGCCTACACCTCCCCGATGTTCGAAGAGATCATGAACAGGATGGCCACCAAGGAGGACCTCGCCGCGCTCACCACCAAGGTCGACGGCCTGGAGAGCAAGGTCGACGGTCTGGAAGGCAAGGTCTCCACGCTGGACGCCAAAGTGGACGGCCTGGAGAGCAAGGTCTCCACGCTGGACACCAAAGTCGACGCTCTGGACGCCAAAGTGGACGGCCTGGAGAGCAAGGTCTCCTATCTGGAGAGCAAGGTCGACGGCCTGGACGCCAAGGTCGACAAGCTCGAAACCACCATGGACGCGCGTATGGGCGCGATGGAGCGTCGCATGGACTCCGTGGAGATCCGCATGGACTCCATGGACGGGAAACTCGACCTGATCCTGGCCAAGCTCACCTGACCGTCACCGGGAGGCGTCCCGGACCGCGTGGTCCATGGTCCGGGGCGCCTCCCGGTGTTCCGGCTCCGCCGCGCCGCCGGGGATCCGGTGCCGATGGCGGCGCGCTCTCCGTCCGGCGGGATCAGCGCGGTCGCGGCGGTGGGGCCGCCTTCCTTCGGCCCGCTGCGGGGCCGCGGCGTCTTCACCGCCTTCGGCGGCTTTCGGAGAGGACGCCTACCTCCGAGGCCGGAGCACCCGCCTTCGGAGTGAAGTGGATTTTCTGCCCATAACTATTTATTGCCCCTTTGATGGGAATGTTCTGTCGCTTCCGCAATAGCGGCCGGTGATACGGGCTGGGCAATCAGCGCTTGAAAGTCCACGGAATCCTGTTATTTCCTCATAGGCGCCATTATGATCACCGCTGTCAGGGTGGCGGCAATGCGGGAGGAGCGGCCTGTGTCCGGTCTGGAACAGGGCGGGAACCCGGCCGGAGGCCGGGGGGAACAGGCCCCGGCCGGCATCGACGCGGGCCGGCCGAACGTCGCGAGGGTCTACGACTTCATGCTCGGCGGCAAGGACAACTTCGCGGCCGACCGCGTGGTGGCCGAGATGGCGCTGAAGGTCGCCCCGGACGCCCCGGAGGCCGCGCGGGCCAACAGGGAGTTCCTGCGCCGGGTCGTGCGCCACCTGGTGGCCGATGCCGGGATCCGGCAGTTCGTCGACATCGGCTCGGGCCTTCCCACCCGGGGGAACGTGCACGAGATCGCGCAGCGGCTCGATCCGGAAACGCGGGTGGTCTACGTCGACCACGACCCGATGGTCCTGGTGCACGCTCGCGCGCTGCTGGCCAGGAACACCACCACCACGGTCGTCCAGGCCGACATCCGCCGCCCGGAGGAGATCCTCGCCCACCCCGACGTCCGGCGGCTCATCGATTTCTCCCAGCCGATCGGGCTGCTGCTCTTCTCGATCCTGCACCACCTGAACGACGACGAAGACCCGGAAGGCATCGCCGCCCGGCTGTGCGCGGCGCTGCCTCCGGGCAGCCATCTCGGGCTCTCCCACTTCCACAACCCCGGGGACGCCCGGCCGGAGATCGCCAGGCAGGCCGCCTCGGCGGAGAAGCTGTTCAACGAGCATCTGGGCACCGGGCGCTGGCGGAGCCACCAGGAGATCATGGCCTACTTCGGTGACATGGAGCTTCTCCAGCCCGGCCTCGTGCCGCTGCCGGAGTGGCGCCCCGGCCCCGACGACCACGCCGAGCCCGGCATCACCTACCACACCTATGTCGGCGGAGTGGCCCGTAAGCCGTGAGCGGGTGCGGGGACGGGCCGCTCCGGGGCGATCGCCCGAAGGTCTCACCCGGTCACCGGAAAACCCCTCATCCGTTCGGGGCCATGGTCTCCACCGCGGACAGCAGGAGATCGATGCCGAAGGAGTAGTAAGCATCGAGGTCAGGGGGATCTGAGAGGGTCGCGGCGAAGGCGGCCAGGTGGGGGTAACGACCGGGGGGCAGGCGTTCCAGGTCGAGGCGGTGCAGCCGCCTGAGCTCCGCGGCCTCCTCCTCGTCGCTTCCCGCGCCGCCGGGCTGGCAGGACACCATCGCCGCGGCCCCCAGGAGCAGGTAGGTGGCCACCTGATCGGCTTCCCGGAGCGTGAACCCGGCCTCGGTGAGCAGCCCGATCGCCGTGTCGGTGGCCCGGCGGTACTCCTCGGCCGCGCTCTTGTCGATCATCGGCAGCAGGGTGGACAGGTACGGGTGTGCGCGGGTCTGCTCCACCAGCGCGGTGACCATCGCGCGGAGACGCTGGTTCCAGGGCCGGTTCGGGTCCACATCGGCGACGAGCACCGCGAGCAGATGGTCGGCGAGCGCGGAAAGCAGCTCGTCCTTGTTCTTGACATGCCAGTACAGCGCCGTCGGCGTGACGCCGAGCTCGGCGGCGAGCCGGCGGATGGTAACCGCCTGGAGCCCGTCGGTGTCGGCGAGCTTCAACGCCCGCTCGATGACGGCCTGGCGGGTCAGTTTCTCCGGAGCCACTTGACAACTGTACGCGGCACAAGGTCTCCTGTACAGCGTTCATGTACATTGTTCATGTACAGCGTGCAGCTTTTGACGCCGGTCCCAGCGCTGCCGCGCCGCGCCCATCGGAAGGATGTGCACCGGGATGACAGTCCGCCACCCGTTGTTCGCGCGCCTTTACCCGCGCGTCAGCGATTACGAAGACGCCCACGGAGCGCTCGAACACCGCCGGGAACTGCTCGCCAGGACCGGCGGCCGCGTCCTGGAGATCGGAGCCGGACACGGCGCCAACTTCCGCCACTACCCGCCCACCGTGCGGCAGGTCATCGCCATCGAGCCCGAACCTCGGCTGCGTCTGCTGGCCGAACGCGCCGCCGCTCACGCCCCCGTCTCCGTGCAGGTCCGCGCGGGCCGCGCCGAGCACCTGCCCCTGCCCGACAACTCGGTCGATGCCGTCGTGGCCTCCCAGGTGCTGTGCTCGGTCCGCGATGTCCCCCGTTCCCTGGCCGAAGCGGCCCGCGTGCTGCGTCCCGGCGGTCGCCTGCACTTCTACGAGCACATCCGCTCACCGCGTCCGGGTTTCGCGCGGATGCAGCGGGCCCTGGACCTGCTCTGGCCGTTGCAGGGGGCGGGCTGCCACCTTGCACGCGACACCGAGCGGGCCATCGCCGACGCGGGATTCGTCATCGACAGGGCGCGGCACTTCGATTTCCTCATCGACGGCCGCACCGGACCCAGTTCTCCCCGCGTGATCGGGGCGGCGACGATCACATGAGGGCATCGGCCGGTCGTGATGCCGATGGACGGCATGGTGTACATCACGCCCCGCTCGCGGAGGAGGGCGCCGGTGTCACGGATGCTGTTGCGCAGTGCGTTGAATTGTTCGGCCAAGCCCTTTTGGCGGTCAGGTTGGCGGTCAGGCGAAGCGCTCGATCGTCACGGGGATCAGCCTCGCGTGCCGCATCATCGCCGTCAGTTCCCGCAAGAGCGATCCGACGGTGTTGTCGGACGAACCGCCCAAGCATGCGGTCAGATCGAGACACCAGGCCGTACCGGGGCCGATCCGGCGGAGATCCCAGGTGAGTACGTCGCGCCCCGCATGCATGCGAGCCGTACCGGCCACGCGGGCCATCGGATCGGCGGAGCGGTCGGCCGGCGCCATCTCCCAGACCGCCCGTAGACGCTGCAGACGTTCCGCGTCCAGGTCGCCGGCGAACAGGACGCGGTAGACCCGTCTTTCGCGGAACCCTTCGGGAACCTGTGGGGAACCGAGCAGCAGGGGGGCAGAGTCGTCCAGAGGCAGTCTGTCGTGGAAGCAGGTCCGCAGCGTCGCCTCGTCGGGTAGTGCGCCCCCGCCGAGTCGGCGGTAGACGGCTTCGGCGTCGTGGCGATGAACTGCGACAACCCGGTCACGTAGTGCCGGGTCGGTGCGCATGCCACGGCTGAACGCCGCCGAACTCCACCAGGCGCCGTCCGTCGCGGTCCACCCCGCGCTGTCCAGGCCGGTCGCCGTGTGGTCATCGGCGAGTACGAACTCCTCGATGACGATCCCGTCCGCCGGTGCCGACGGCCCACCGGCCTGTCCGGGCTCCGGCATGACCAGGTAGTAATCCAGCGGTGGCCGTGGCCCGTACGGACTGATGATCACTGTGTCTCCGGGCAGGCGTATGTCGGCGGTCATGCGGCGCGTTCCTCCCGGTGTCCGTTACCCGGCCCCGGACACCCCGGGGGCCGGTGGGCGGCGGTTCCGTGCGCGCGGCGCCGCCGCGGCGAGGATACTGAGCCCGCTGTCGCCACCGACTGTTCCGTTGTCGCTCAAGCCCTCAGACGAGCAGGCCCGAACGCGTTCGGCTGCGGGCATGACGAAGGGTATGGAAGATCGGTTTGTGACAACAGACCTCGACACCCTTCTCGCCGCGCTCTACGTCAAGATCGATGACTGGCTCGGCCATCCGCCCCGCGTCGGCCGCCCACCCGGGCGGACCGACGCCGAACCGCTCACCCTGGCCATCGCCCAGACCCTGCTCGGCATCCGCTCCGAGACCCGCTGAGCAGCTTCGCGCCTCGCCCGCCCGTCGGGCTCAGAGCCAGTCGCGGCGCTTGAAGACCAGGTACAGGGTGAGGCAGACCCCCGCCATCAGCAGGACCGCGAAGGGGTAGCCCCAGGTCCAGTGGATCTCGGGCATGACGTCGAAGTTCATGCCGTAGATGGTGCCGACGAGGGTGGGGGCGAACAGGATGGCGGCCCAGGCGGAGATGCGCTTGACCTCCTCGTTCTGGGCGTTGCTGGCCTCGGTGAGCCTGGTCATGTGCTCGTTCTGGGCCTGGGCGACCATGGTGGAGTTGACCACGAGGATGTCGTGGAGCATCTGGCGGAAGCCGCTCACCCGCTCGGCGACGGTGATCGCGTGGTCGGCGACGTCGCGCAGGTAGCGCCGGAGCTCCTCGTCGACGCCGTACTTGGGGGCGCCCGCGATCAGCCCTTCGATCATGCCCAGGAGCGGCTGGGTGGCCCGCTGGAACTCGATCACCTCGCGGGAGAGCTCGTAGATCCGGCGGGAGACGCCCGGCTCGTTGCCGAAGACCTGGACCTCGATCTCGTCGATGTCGTTCTGCAGGCCGGCGACGACGGGGGCGTAACCGTCCACGACCGCGTCGACGATGGCGTACAGCACCGCCTGCGGGCCCTGGGCGAGCAGGTCGGGGTCGTTCTCCATCCGGCGGCGGACCTGGGAGAGGTCGGGGGCCTCGCTGTGCCGTACGGTGATCACGAAGTTCTGGCCGACGAAGACGTGCAGTTCGCCGAAGTCGACCTCCTCGACGTCGTCGAGGTAGCGGGCGGGGCGGAGCACCACGAACAGCGTGTCGCCGTAGCGGTCGGCCTTGGGGCGCTGGTGGGCGACGATGGCGTCCTCGACCGCCAGCTCGTGCAGGTCGAACTCCTCGGCCACGTTGAGGATGACCGCGTCCTCGGGCCGGTAGAAGCCGATCCAGGCCATGCTGCCGGGGGTGTTCTTCAGGCAGTCGAAGGCCGCGGGCAGCGAGCCGGGGGTGGCGGTGCGCCGGCCGCCGACGTAGATGGCGTTGTCGATGACGCGCGACCGGGGCGGGGGCGGCTCGTCGTCCGCGGAGCGGGGGTCCATCGACCGCTCGGGCGAATCCTGCCCGCTGACGGGACGCCCACGCATGAGGCTGCGCAGCCCGCGCACTCGCCGATCGGTCACACGTCTCTCCTCATCGGGCGGCCATGAACTCCTGCAGCGACTGCCGTGCAGTACCCCGGATCCGCGACTTGAACATCGGGGTCCAGCCGAGCAGGAACCCGGACGCTCCGACGGCCATCCGGGACCAGCGCCCGAGGTCGAACTGGTCGCGGTGCCGGACGATCAGGCCGTCCTCGAAGCGGAAGAGGGAGTCGATCTCGTTGACGACCTTCCTGCCCGTCTTGCCGAAGGTGTAGCGGGCGGTCCAGTGCGCGGTGCCGTCGTGCGAGCGGGCGGTGATGTCCCGGGCGGACACGTGGAGGTCGGCGCTGCGGCCCATGAGCATCCGCCACATCGCCATGACCTTGTCGCGGCCTTCGAGATCCTGGAAGACGGGGTCGCGGAAGGTGACGTCGGGGTGGTAGCAGCGCTCCATGGCGTCGGCGTCGCGCCGCGCGAAGGCCTCGTAGAACGCCCGGATGATCTCGGCGTTGTGCTGCTCTCTCACGTGCTTTCTCCCGCTCCTCAATGTCTCGGCGATCGAGTCTAACGGGAGGATAGTTTGAGTAGATTGTCGGCATTGTCCCAGCACACGGCCCGGAGCCAGTCGTCGCCGAGGTCCAGCCGGTCGAGCGCGTGGAGCTGGTGGGCGTAGGGGTACGGGATGGTCGGGAAGTCACTGCCGAGCAGGACCTTCCCGGCCAGGCCGAGGTCGCGCAGGCGCCCCCGCAGGCGCGCGGGGAACGGCATGTCGCGCTCGGTGAAGTCGGTGAAGGTCATCGTGGTGTCGAGCCGCACGTTCGGGTAGGTCTCGGCGAGCTCGAAGAACTCGTCGTACTCGGGCATGCCGAGGTGCGCGACGATCGCGGGCAGGCCGGGGTGGCGGGCGAGCACCCCGGCGATCGGCGTGGGGCCGGTGCAGCGGCCGGGCAGCGGGATCGAGCTGGCG
Source organism: Streptosporangium fragile (assembly GCF_039534445.1). Classification (NCBI taxonomy): domain Bacteria; kingdom Bacillati; phylum Actinomycetota; class Actinomycetes; order Streptosporangiales; family Streptosporangiaceae; genus Streptosporangium; species Streptosporangium fragile. The sequence continues at coordinate 121,354 of NZ_BAAAVI010000013.1, forward strand.
TGCACGACGACCGGGACGCCCCGCTCGGCCAGCAGCCCCCACACGTCGTCGATCTCCTTCAGCCGGGGGTCGAAGTCGCCCACCTGGAGGTGGACCTTGAAGATCCGCGCTCCGCGGCCGAGTGCGTCCCGCACGTAGTCGAGGACTCCAGGCTCGGGGTAGAAGGTGGCCGAGGGAAGACATCCCTGGGTACGGCGGGCGAAGTCGAGGGTCCAGTCGTTGAGGCTCGCGGCCATGTCCGGCCGGTGCGCGTAGGCCAGGGCGGAGAAGGCCCGCACCCCCAGCTCGCCCAGCCGGGCGACCCGCTCGGCGACCGGCAGGCGGTAGCGGATGGGCCACCCGTCGCCTATCAGCGGGCCGCCGTGCTCGAAGTGATGCCAGACGCGGCGTTCCATCCGCTCGGGCAGGAAGTGCACATGCACGTCCGCCAGCCCGGGCAGGCCCAGCTCGCGCCACCAGGCGGGGACCTCGGCGTCGGTGAGTTCCGGAATCATGTTCTGCACGGATCCGACTTTATCGCCAGCACACCGGCAGTCATGGGACGCTTTGCTCCGACGCCGAGAAGGAGAAGTGACCGTTGTCCGACGTCTGGGTGACTCTGACCACGGCCCGTTCCGGGCCTCCGGCATGGGTCGTGCTGTTGTCCGCGCTGGCCGCGCTGGGCGTGGTGTCGTGGTCCACCTCGTGGCAACTGTCACGGGGCCTGATCACCATCGCCCACGAGGGCGGGCACGCGCTGATGGCACTGCTCACCCGGCGCAAGCTGGAGGGCATCCGGCTGCACTCCGACACCTCGGGCGTGACCCTGACCCGCGGCAAGCCCACCGGGCCGGGCATGATCCTGACCGCCGCGGCCGGATACGTCGCGCCGTCCCTGATCGGGCTGGGCGGGGCCTGGCTGACCTCGGCCGGCTACGTGGCAGTGTTGATCACGATCGTGATCGGGCTGCTGCTGTGCATGCTGCTGCTGATCCGCAACCTGTTCGGCGTGGTGAGCCTGCTGGCCACCGGCGGCGCGATCTTCGCCTTCACCTGGTACGCCGCGCCCGACATGGACGCCGTCCTCGCCTACCTGGCCGTGTGGTTCCTGCTGTTCGGGGGCGTCCGGCCGATCATCGAGCTGCAGCGCAAGCGCCGGTACGGCCAGGCGCGCGACTCCGACGCCGACCAGCTCGCCCGGCTGACCTTCCTGCCCGGCGGGTTCTGGGTGTTCCTGTTCCTGGTGGTGGCGGGTGCCTGCCTGGTGGCCGGGGCCTACCTGCTCTTCCCGGTGGCGCTCGGTCTCCTCTGATCCACCGCCCCCGCGGATTCCTCCGGTCCGCCGGTGCCCGCGAGGTCTCCGCGGGCGCCGGGGGAGTCTCCGCCGGTGCCCGCGAAGACTTCTCCGGTGCCCGCGGTGGTGCCGGCGTGCCGCGCGCGCCGGCCCGGCCGGCGAACAGAACACTCCACTTTCGGGATATTTAGTGGCGTTATGTCACCATATTTCATGGCTGTTCTATGAAATTTCAGACCACAGTCTCACCATGGCGCCGAATCGCTCTACTTGATTGACAATTAGTCTGGTTTTTGAGTTTATTGCCAGGCATGTCATCCCCCCGCGAAAGGCGCTCGATGCCGCACCACGTGTACGTCGTCGGGGCCGCGGCCGCCGGAATCCTCCTCGTCTCGCTGGGCGTCACGTTCGCCCTCGCGATACGGATCAGGCACCTGCGTGTCGAGAGGGAGCGGGCGGCGACCAGGGCGCGTGAAGGGCTCGCCCGCGACCTGCACGACATCGTGGGCCACTGGCTCTGGCTGGCGTCCGTCAAGGGCGAGCTGGCCCGCAGGCGCGCGGCCGGCGACGCGCGGTTGCGCGGGGAGCTGGAGGAGGTGCTCCAGGCCGTGCGGCAGGCGGCGCAGGCGGTACGGGACGTGTCGGCGACCTACCGGGAGCTGTCCCTGCCCGCCGAGGCGGCGCGGGCCCGGAGCGTGCTGGAGGGGTTCGGGGCCTACTGCTCGGTGCGGATGGACGCCACGGAGCCGCCGGACGAGGTGAGCGCCGCGCTGGGCACCGTGGTCCGCGAGGGGCTCACGAACATGCTGCGCCACAGCAAGGTGACGAGGTGCGCGATCGAGCTGGTCGAGGCCGGCGGCGGGCTGCGGCTGACCGTGGTCAACGACGGGGCCCCGCGCCGGGATCCGGCCTCCACCGGCAGCGGCCTGGACAACCTCCGCCGCCGCGTGGGCGAGCTGGGCGGCACGGTGCGCGTGTCGGACGGCGCGGACGGGTGGTTCACCCTGATCGCCGAAGTGCCCGCGCGCCCTTCCGAGGAATTCTCACGTCCACCGGAGAAACGCAGGTAGAACGGTACTTCACGGGTTGGAACGTGCATTCTGCACGGGTGGGTCGTGCGCTTTGTAACTAGTGGATTCTCGGGTTATCCGTAATTCTCTCTTCTGGAAGACAGCAGGGGAGAATGCCGTGGATGACCAGTATGAACTCTATTGCCTGGCGGACCCGCTCTTTTATGACACGCTTGACGGCCGCCGGGGAGAGCACCCCGATTTCGCGCTCGCGACCCGGGACGTCCCCGACGGTTGGGAGCACCGGGCGACCGACACCTGGCTCCACTACGCGCCGCTGTCCGGCCGGACCCCCGCCCAGGGCTGGAAGATCCACGTGTCCGCGTGCGCGGAGGACGCCGAGCGCGCCATAGCGGCGGTGTGGGACTACTGCGTCCCGCGCGGCATCGCGTTCAAGTTCCTGCGCAGTCTTCCCGTGATGACCATGCTGAACTCCAAGGCGGCCCCCCGCGGCTCCAGCGGCAAGCTGGTGACGATCTACCCGGTGGACGACACGCAACTGGAGCTGGCCCTCAAGGAGCTCGACGTCCTTCTGGCCGGCGTCGAGGGGCCGTACATCCTCAGCGACCTCCGCTACGGTCAGGGGCCGCTGTTCGTCCGGTACGGCGGTTTCGCCGGACGCCGTTGCCTGGGCGAGAACGGCGAGCAGGTGCTGGCCGTCGAGGACGGCGAGGGCCGGCTGGTTCCCGACGTGCGCGGGCCGGCCTTCTCCGTGCCGGCCTGGGTGACGCTGCCGCCCTTCCTCGAACCCCACCTGGCCGCCCGCAACGCGGTCACCACCGAGGGTCTGCCGTACCGGATCGAGAGCGTCATGCAGTTCTCCAACGGCGGCGGCGTGTACCTCGCGGAGGACGTCCGCACCGGCGCGCGGGTGGTGCTGAAGGAGGCTCGCCCGCACGCCGGGCTCGACGCCGCCGGCCGGGACGCCGTGGCGCGACTGGCGCACGAGCGGGACATGCTGGAACGCCTGGCCGGGCTGGACGCGGTGCCGGCGCTGGTCGACTACTTCACCCTGGGCGGCCACCACTTCCTGGTCGAGGAGTTCGTCGACGGCAACCCGCTGCAGCGGCAGCTCGTACGGCGGTACCCGCTGACCCGGGCCGACTGCGACGGCGAGGCCCTGGCCGAGTACACCTCGTGGGCGCTCGACGTGCTGCCCAAGGTGCGCCGGGCCGTCGAGGCGCTGCACGGGCGCGGGGTCGTCTTCGGCGACCTGCACCCCGACAACATCCTCGTCACCGCGGACGGCCGCCCGGTCCTGATCGACTACGAGGTGGCCACCCTCGCCACGGACGGCGGCCGGGCCGCCCTGGCCCACCCGGCGTTCGGCGCGCCGGCCGACCGGCGGGGCACCGACGTCGACGCCTACGCTCTGGGCTGCCTCTGCCTCGGGCTGTTCGCCCCGCAGCTCACGATCATGCTGCCGCTCGACCGCGCCAAGGTGGTCCGGCTGGCCGAACTGATCGTCGAGACCTTCCCGGTGCCGCCCGAGGTGATCGACGAGGCGGTCCGGGCCGTCGCGGGCCCCAACCCGCCTGTGCCCGAACCGCTCCCCAGACCCGGTCGCGACGGCTGGCCGAGGATCAGGGAGGCGATGGTCCGGGCCATCCTGGCCAGCGCCACCCCCGAACGTGACGACCGGCTCTTCCCCGGCGACGTCGCCCAGTTCGAGCCCGGCGGAGGCGCGGGCTTCGCGTACGGGGCGGCGGGCGTGCTCTACGCGCTGGAGAAGTGCGGCGCCGAGCGCCTCCCCCGGTACGAGAACTGGCTGCGCCGCAGGGCGCTGACCCCCGACACCGGGAGCGGCATCGGGTTCTACGACGGGCTGCACGGTGTGGCCCACGTGCTGGACCTGCTCGGGCACCGCCAGGACGCCATCGACACCGTCGACCTGTGCCTGCGCGAGAAGTGGGACGCGCTGGAACTCGGCCTGTTCGGCGGTCTGGCGGGCATCGGCCTGAACCTGCTCCACCTGGGCGGCACGACCGGCGAGCGGGCCTTCACCGAGGTCGCGCTGCGGATCGTCGACGTCTGCGCCGACCGGCTGGGCGGCCCCGACGACGTACCGGAGGTCAGCGGCGGTGCCCACCCCAGGGCCGGGCTGATGTACGGCTCGTCGGGACTCGCGCTCCTCTTCCTCCACGCCTACGAGCGGACCGGCGACGCGGGACTGCTCGACCGGGCGGCCGTGGCGCTCCGGCAGGATCTGCGGCGGTGCGCCACCGGCGAGGACGGCACGCTCCAGGTCACGCAGGGCTGGCGCACCCTGCCCTACCTGGACGAGGGGTCCGCGGGCGTCGGGCTCGTCCTGTCCCGCTACCTGGCCCACCGCGACGACGGCGGCTTCCGGGCCGCGCTCGACGGCTGCCGGCTCGTCACCCGGGGACGCTACTTCGTGCAGTCCGGCCTGTTCACCGGCCGGAGCGGCATGATCGCGGCTCTCGGGTCCGGGCTGGCCCCCGCGCCGCACGATCCCGGCACAGACCTGGCCGAGCAGCTCCGCGGGCTCGACTGGCACGCCCTGCCCCACGGCGGCGGGCTGGCCTTCCCCGGCGACCGGCTGCTCCGGCTCTCCATGGACTTCGCGACCGGCACGGCCGGAGTCCTGTTCGCGATGAGCACCGTGCTGCACGACCGGCCGGTGTTCCTCCCCTTCCTCGAACCGCCCGGCGGCACGGGCGCCCCTGCCACGGCGCAGCCCGTGCGCGGACCCGCCGGACGGCTTCGTCCCTGCGATTCCCCGAAGGAGGTGTGACGACATGGTTCTTCTCGACCTGCAGACCCTGGAGGCCCCCGGCGGCGGCTACCCCGGCGGCGGCGGTGGCGGCAGCACGCTCACCATCCTGGGCTGCGCCTCGGCCAAGCCCAGCAACCTGAGCCTGCTGCTCTGCCACTAGCGGCCGGCGATGTTCTCCCCATATCGGTTCCCCCACAAGAAGTGAGGTAAGGACATGGTTCTTCTCGACCTGCAGACCCTGGAGGCCCCCGGCGGCTACCACGGCGGCGGCGGTGGCGGCAGCACGCTCACCGTCCTGGGCTGCGCCTCGGCCAAGCCCAGCAACCTGAGCCTGCTGCTCTGCCACTA